>CAZYQG010000001.1:0-27015 GCA_964649785.1 Candidatus Woesearchaeota archaeon
AACTTCCAGATTCAAAAGTGACCTTATCTTCAAGACTTAAATTTTCAATATTTTCTCTTGCAACCTTTATTGCATAAGGATTGATATCAATACCGTTCCAACTATTTGCGAACTCACTTAGATATATTGCAAGTCTTCCGTCTCCACAACCAATATCAAGTATATTTTTTCCATCCAAAGAAACATGTTTTTCTATAATGGATTTATATTTTTCAGTGAGTGCAGGAGTCAGATTTCCTTTGCTTGTGTACTTAACGTAAAAATCAGGATTATTCATTTTTTTCAGAAGGTTTTTCTTCTTGTTCTTGAGCGTTAGATTCTGTGTGTCCAGTTACACCACAATGTTTTCTGTCTTTGTGTATTGCCATGAACAAACCATTGTCTTTTGGTGATCGAGGATTCTTTCGGATTAGTTGTCCGTCTTTAACTTCGTAAAGCTTCCATCTTTGATATGCTGGTTTCTTTTCGTCTGCCATTATTCAGTTGCTTCCTCTTCTTTTGTTTCTTCAGTTTCTGTAGCTTCTGCTTCAGCTACATCTTCTGTAGAAGTTTCTTCAGCTGGAGTCTCTTCAGCCGGTGTTTCAGCAGCAGCTTTTTCTTCAGCTTTCTTAGCCTTGGCTTCTTCAGCTGCTTTCTTTTCTGCTTCAAATGCTTTTTCTCTCCGAGTAGCGAAGTGTTTATTTTCAATCTTTGAAATTACTTCTGCGTTGTCGTAGATATAGAATTTTGCTAAGCTTTTGTTTGATCCGAATCCAGTTTTCATTTTCTTCAGAACAATTTGCTCAGCTGGAGCTTTGAATTTAACTGACATGAATTTGTATAGTTCTGCACGAGAAGGAGTTTGTGTATTCTTGTGATCAATTTCTAGATTAATCTCTTTACGTGAGAACAACTTATTTTCTGTTTCTTGTAATACTTTTGTTTTCATTATCTTAATCCGTATTCTCCCGGTTTGGAGATTTTAGCCTTTTTAGCTATTTCTGATTCTTCAGGATGAAATACAACCAATCTACCTTTCCAAGTTTCTGATTCTTTCAATCCCTTTGCGATTATTGGTAATTTTTTCTTTGCCATTTTTTAATTAGCTTTAGACTCAACTTTTCTGATATCATCAAGCCATTCTGATTTTCCAAGATATGGTTGACGCATAGTCATACCAATTTTTGGTTCTTGTGTGTTCTTGATGCTTACAGCAATGATTCTTGCTCGGACTTTGTCCTTGACTTTCAGTACTTTCTTTGAGTCTTTCCCAAGAAGAGTACCTTCTTTGCTGAATGATACGAAGTCATCCATCGTTTGTGAAATGTGAATCATTCCTTCGAATGGTCCAAAGTCAACAAATGCTCCGAATTTTGCGATGTCTTTAATCTCACCTTCAATAAGATCGTTTGTTTCAGGTAAATAGTGAACAACGTTGAATGTTACGTTGTGAAATGCTGCTCCATCACCATGGATTATGATTCCATCTTCAATATTTTTTATTGATTGAATTGCTATTACTCGTCCAAGTTGGTCAATTACTTTGTTTTCGTAATTTCGTCTAAGTTCTTCAGTTACAACTTTCTTTAAGTCTTCACTAAATCGACTTGGATCAACTCTGACAACGCCTTCGACTGCGGATTTGTAATACATCGTAGTTTTGATGTGATTGGTAGCTTTTTAAACGTTTCTAATCAGTTTTTTGCTAATAGTGAATATTTGTACAGATTCAGCCTTTAGACGCTTTTTGAGTATCTTGTCGTTAGTAAGCACTGAAAAGTTCTTTGCCACTGCAAATTCTAATATTTTGTCATCTGGATGACCTCTTCCAAGATAAACAGTATCTACTTTTGAGAATTTAATTATTTGAATTGCTAATTTTGCTGCATTTTTATCAGCACCCTTTTGTTTTTTGTCGGTTTGAATAAATTCTAATTCTTTCAAGACTTCATTTGGAATTATAATTTTTGTAAAACCCATTTTTTTGAGTTCTGTGATTACATCTACTTTTTCCTTTGCTGCATAAATTAATGAATTTGTATCAATTACAATTTGCATAAGTATAATTTTCGAATGCCTTATTAAAACGTATTGATATGACTTGCTATGTTGAAAGCGATTAAGGCAAAGGAGTTGTATGATAAGACTGCAAAGTTGTATAATTTTCGATATAGAAGAACTCAATTTGAGAAGTATAAAATTGCTTTACATGATCAATTGCTTGATGGAGAGATTTTAGATTTGGGTTCAGGAACTGGTCTGCTGTCTAAATTTCTAGGAAAGAGGATCCATCAAGTTGACGTTTCAAAAGGAATGCTTTTGTTGAGTCGCGGCAGAAGAGTTCAAGCAGATATTTCGAAGCTACCTTTTAGGGCAAATAAATTTGATTATGTTTTGAGTTTTTCTGCTTTAATGAATGCAGAAAACCCTGAAGCAGCAGCAAAAGAAGTTAAACGAGTTTTGAAACCTGGTGGAACATTTATTGTTACTTATTTGAAAAGTTTTGATTTTACAAATATGTTAAAGAGGTATTTCAAATTAATTGATTCTCGTGATTGTGGAGAAGATGTTTGCTTTATTTTGAAGAATTAAACACGAACAAATAATTTATATCTGTCACCATCTTCAAGTTCAAATAGAATTCTATCTATGATTGCTTTCTTTGGATTTGGAACTGCTTTAACTCGCTCTTTAATTTCATCAAAAGATTTGAATGGTTCAATTGTTCTTTGTTCTAAAATTTCTCGAGAGTGTCGCTTACCTATTCCTGGAAGTAATTCAAGTTGGTGAGATCTAAGTGAGATTGGTCCAGAGTTATTGTAGAAATTTAGATATTTCTCTTCATTTTCTGAGACTAATTTTTCAACTATAAAGTTCAATTCTCTTTTTGCTGTTTGAGTTAATTTAACCGTTTGCAATGCACCTTTAATGTATGCAATATCTGGACGATCATCATCACCAATATAAACTTCATCGTGAGGTTTGAAACTTTTATCTGGTTTTGAAACTAATTCTAAAAGTACGAAATGATCTTTTCCAAGTGCTTGAATTATTGGCTCTTTTTGGTGAAAAGGTCTAGAATCAGAAGAATAACCGTTCTTGAGAAAATCGAGTACTATTGCATGTTCTTCCTTTGCTCTTCGTGGTCTTTCTTGATTCATTTCGAATTTCTCCTATTGTTTTCATTGGGCTTTTATGATGTCAAGAATCTTTTTTAGATTCTCTTTTGTGACTGTGATTTGTTTTCCAGCAAACACAGTGTTTAATTCACCGTCATTTTTTGGTAACATGTTTGCAATTTCAACAGCCGCCTCTTCAGTCATTCGAGGGATGTCTGCTGATCTAAGCTCCTTAACTAACTTAGTAGCTGAAGCTTTATCAAGTTTGTTAAACCGTGTTGCAAAGTCCTTTATCTTTTGCTGACTTCCACTTAATTCACCTTTCTTTTCTAGATCGTCAAGTGTTTCTTTGACTTCAGCAATAGTCAATGGTGTTTTGCTTATGATTTGTACTTCCATTTTATTTTTGTCTTACCAAATGTACTGCGCGTGCAATAACTTTCTTAGGTTTATTACCGTGCTTGATTTGTAGTAAGTATGAGTTTGTTCCTTCTTTTGATAGGATTTTTCCAATCAAGTTTCGGAATCTTGGATGTGGCATTCCTTTTTGGACTGCAGGTTCTTGAATTATTCTGACCTTTTCTCCAACTTCGAATTTTCTCAATAGTCGCGAGATAGTCACTTTTCCGTGCGTTCCTGCACTTTTTCTTAGCTTGCTTCTAGTTCCAGAACGAAATCCGCCCTTTCTACCAGTTCCTGCTCCTGCCATAATTTATTCTACGTTAGTGTGTTTTTAAAGGTTTCGAGATGCTTTCTCTAAAACATTCCAGGCATTTTTGGCATGCCTTTCTTTCCCATTAATTTTTGCATTCTTGCGAACTTTTTTGATTTTCCAGAGAATGCTTTCATCATTTTCTTCATTTGCTTATATTGTTTAATCAAATCTCGCATTTCAGTTTCATCTCTTCCTGAACCTTTTACAATTCTTTGAATTCTTGATTCATTCATTAAAGAAGGATTATCTTTTTCTTGTACGGTCATTGAGTCCATTAAGTATTTCCATACTTTCATATTCTCTTCTTGCTCTTTCAATTGATCTTTTGGAATATTCATTTTTCCCATTCCTGGAATCATGTTTGCAACTTGTCCAAGCGGTCCCATTTTTTTCAGAGCCTCCATTTGATTGTACAAATCAGTGAAAGAAATTTCTCCTTTCATGATATTTTTTGCAGCCTTTTCTGCTGTTTCTTGATCAATTGCTTCACTGGCTTTTTCTAAAAGAGTTTCAAGATCTCCCATTCCCAAAATTCTAGAAACGAAATTTTTTGGTTTAAATTCTTCAATTGCGTCAAGTTTTTCTCCAACTCCAATGAAATTTACTTTTGCCTTTGTTGCTGCAGCTGCCGAAAGAGCTCCACCACCTTTTGCAGTACCATCAAGTTTTGTAACAATAACTCCAGTTACTCCTACTGCTTTGTGGAATGATTCTGCTGTTTTTTGAGCCGCTTGTCCAATATCTCCAGATAAAACTAACAGTTTAGTTTGAGCTTGAACTGCTTTATCGATTGATTCAATTTCTTTTGTTAATTCATCATTCAATGCGTCTCGACCTGCAGTATCGATGATTACTAATTCATAGTTTTCTAGATCTTTCTTGACTGCGTTATAAATTTTTACTGGATTTCTTTCTTTTGCATCACCATAAAAATCAACTTTCAAAACATCAGCCAATTGTTTTAATTGAGCATAAGCTGCCGGTCTCCAAGTGTCAGTTTGAACAAGTGCGATTTTCTTCCCTCGCTTCTTGTATAATTTTGCAAGTTTTCCTGCAGTAGTAGTTTTACCTGAACCGAACAGACCAACTAACATAATTTTTGTTGGTTTAACTTCAGTCGGAATTTCTTCGAATTCCTTTCCTAAAAGATTAGTTAATTCTTCATAAACAATGTTGACAGTATGTTCTCTAGCAGTTAATCCACCAGCTACTTTTTCCTTAAGTGCCCGCTTTTCAATATTTTTTGCTATTTCTCGGGCAAGTTCAATTGAAACGTCTGCTGAAATCAGTGATTTCTTGATTTCTGAGCAGAGTTCTTCTACTGCTTCTTTGTCAACTTTACCTGAAGTCAGCTTTTTCAGAGCGTTTTTCAGAGAGTCAGATAACTTATCTAAGACCATGTTTATCTCGGATTTTGGGGCTTTTTAAGCGTTTAGATTATAAAATTTGTTTAATTATTTCGTCAATAAACAAATATTAAAAATTAATGAGGCTCTAAATATTTATGTTCAAAGAAGAATTATTTTCGTTAATAGATTCATTGGAAGAGCTATATCAAACTGAACAGGTTAGCGATAAACAATATTCTTTACCAAAACTTTGCAACCTTATTCAAAAAAACCACGATGCAAATTCCAAACTTTGGATTAATGAGGAAGTTGCGAGGTCTGATGATATTGAAAACTCAAAAATTGTTAATGCAAAACGAAAGATTGATAGTTTAAATCAAATAAGAAATGATTGCGTTGAGTTAATCAATAATGAGTTAGTATCGCTTTTGTTAAAAGATAAGATTAATCTTGACGATTTTGAAAAGTTCAATTCAGAAAGTTTTGGGAGTATAATTGATAGATTCTCAATAATGTATTTGAAACATTTTTACATGTTTCAACTTATAAATAACTCAAACTTAGAAGAATCTTTAAAAGCTTCTTGCAAAACTAAACTCTCGTTGATTGAAAATCAAAAGGCAGATCTTAAATATTTTCTCCAGGAATTGATTGAAGATATGTATTCTAAACGTCGCGCGTTTAAAATATACAAACAATTTAAAACATACAACAATCCAAAATTAAGAACATTTTAATTTATATAATGGAGATATTTTAATTGAGTCCTCAATTGTTCTATTATCTAGGTTTTTTACATTTTTTAATAATTCCAAAGGATTGTAATACTCTAGAAATTCTTCCAGTTTAAATTCTTTTGAAAGTTTGATATAATTTTTGTAAATATTTTCAAGATTCCCCTTTTTAGGAAGATTGGTTTCGCATCCAATTTTATCTATCAAAGTTAGAACATTATCTAATCTATTTGATTCTTTCTTACTAATTACTACAGGCAACTGATAGGGTGAATAGCCACAGAATCCGATTGGAGATTCTCCAGCCATAGACCTTTTACTTTCATTATCCCAGCTTTCTGCGAAATATATAGTGAAATTGATTATTTTCTTATGCGTAACTAATGAAGCTATTGCAGAATCGCAAGCAAATACTAAGTTTATATTATTCACTTCAATCTTTTTACTTAACTCAGATATAGATTTGTCTTCCAGTATTTTACATAATGAATATCTCAATTCAATTTGTGTTAACAACTTTTCAACTAATTTATAGTTTTTTGAACCTTTCTTTCCACATGAGATAAATATATTATTTACTTTTTTACTGTCTAAGTTTATGACCAAATTTTTCACAAAATTCAAACTCATTTCCTTTACCTTTGTAGATGCAAACGGTGCAATCAATATGTTAAGATTATGTTTATCTAACTTTAAATTATTTTTTCCAAATAAATTGATGTTGCAAGGCATAAATGGTTCAAGACAATCATTCATATGTGCTTCAATGTTGCCCGAGCTTAGTAATGGATCTTCCCGCTTAAGATGAACAATTCTATTCTTATTATTTGGATTTATATTTACTAATAAATTTCTCCCAGGCAGGAAGTAAGTTAGCTTTTTATTTAAAGTTCCAATTATATCGACTGAGCTTATGAAATGAGCATCAATTATGTCTGGCATAATTATTAGAGAATTATCCTTAATTGTTTGTTTCATTATATTAATATCCAGATCTTTAATATTTATGAAATCTTGACTGATATGGTTCTTGAAACGTGAAAAACTGGAAACGATATTCAAGTTAAATTGCTCTTTAAGTTTATTTGAGTAATAACGACTTATGATAGTATCACCAATATAATTGAATAAATTTATTGAATAAGCATTCCTAACATTCTTTAAATTTTTTAAAACTTCCTTTCTAAATTCTATCAATTTTACATTTTCAATTTTTGTATTAAGAATTGATTCTAACACTTCCCTTTGTTCTTTCCTAAGTATTTCTGAACACAAACAAAGTCTGATTTCATATCCACTAACTTTTTTATTGATGATTTTTGATAAAATCTCAAAAGGATAACCTATTTGTAGTCTGAAGTTACCAGACCTTTTTTTTGTGATCATTAGAAATATATTTTTTTCTAATTCAATGATTTTATATTTTTCAGATTTTAAAACAACTTTTTTAATAATTCTATCAATTTTCACATTATTTTTTTTGTAGAACTTTTCCAAATAACTAAGTGAATCAGTAAATATATCGCCAACATTCGTTTCAGTAATAATATTCTTTTTACAATTTTTTAAATGGAAATCAGATATTTGTGTTAAATGCGTTGATAATGCCATTAGTTAGTTATATTTGGAAAGAAATATATTTGTTCCGTACAAGCAAGATTATGGGCATAAAGACAATTGGTCTTGAAGGTGTATCTTCTGTTGGAAAGACAACACTACTTTCAAAATTGAGTAATCATTTTGAAATTATCCCTGAATTTACTGAAGCACCCAATTATCTCAAAGGTATTGAACTGCATAAATATTTTCTTGAGATGAATCATTCTAATCTGATGAAAGATAACCTTAACTCTCATAGCGAGGTACTGTGTTTTGATAGAACAATTGTTTCAACTATTATCTATACTTTTGTTCTTGATAAATTAAACAATACTAATTATTTTGTGCAGTTGGTTGAAGATTTTCCTGAACTATTAATTTATCCAAAATATTACCCACAACTAACCATTCTACTTGATATTGATCCAATTAACACTTCAGATAGAATCATGAATAAATTTAAGGAGTCTACTTCCGATTGGAATAATCCTGAATTTCTAAACTTATTTGATCAAGGTATCAAGTATTTTGTTGAGAATATTCTTCCGAGTGATTATGCTATTGTTGAAACTTCAGGAAAAGATATTAATGAACTCTTCAAAGAATGTAGCGAATTAATTGATAATTTTGAGGCAAATCGAAAGAGTTTTGAACCTGTAACGCCCGAATTATTACTCACGCTGGAGGAAATCCTATGACAATAAAGGCAGTAATCTTTGACTATTGGAATACGCTTGCAATGTGTTCCGTAAATGAGGAAATATTGTTGGATTCTGCTAAGAAAGTTCATGAATTTCTAGTATCAAAAGGCTACAACATTTCATTTGAAGACTATTATAATCAAAGAGAGAATAAGTTTTGGGAGTATGAGCATAATGCAATATATACTGATAGAGAGTTAACTCCTGAGGAAAGTTTTAAGAAATTTATTTTATCTGGATTTGAAATATCTGGAGAAGATATTGCGGAAGTTATAAAACTTAATGAGATTCATGACCATAAGTCAGTTATTAGAGAAGAACTTGAAGAATTGCTCATTTATCTTAACTCAAAAGGCATTAAATTAGGAATTATTACAAATGCATGGCATCGCATGTGTAAACGTGAACTTGAAGATCAAGGGCTACTAAAATATTTTGATAGTATTATAATGTCTTGCGAAGTAGGTTATCGTAAACCTGCCAAAGAGATATTTGATATTTCTTTTCAACAGCTCGGAGTAAGCGCAGATGAATGTATTTTTGTGGGTGATTCAAGCAGAGACGATATCTTTGGTTCGATTAATGCGGGAGTTAAATTTGCAATAGGAATAGAGCCATTTGACAAACGAGATATAGACCCTCTTCCTCATAAAATAATTAATAATCTTTCTGAGATAAAGGAGTTTTTAGATTAATTAAAGCTTAACTAAGAAGTCATAAACTTTTTTTGCTACTTTAGTTGTAGAATATTTATTAGCGTTTTTTATTAAGATTGTTCTATTTATTTTATTACCTTTTTTGAATCTTGAAATTTCTTTTGCAAAACTTTTTTTGCTGTCTTTGAAGTATAGCGCAGTATTGTCAAGAATTTCTCTATTTAAGGGAATATCAAACACTAAAGAATTGGTACCACAAGCGTGTGCTTCCAATGAGCATCTTGGAAATCCTTCAAAATTGCTTGGATGTATATATAGATCCGAAACTTGATAAAATTTAATGAGATCTTTTTCTGGAACAAATCCAAGATTGAAAGTATTTACATTGTTAAATTGATATCCTTCATCTATTTTTCCAATTTTTACTAGAATAACGTTATCCAAATTAGTTATAGAGTCAAGAAGAAAGCCCAATCTTTTTCTAGGTTCAGAAGTTCCAACATTCAAGCACAATAAGTGATTATTATTTGTAGGTATGCCGTATTTTTTAAGTAATTTGTTCTTAATTCCTTTTTTATCCTTCGTTAGTGGAGTGAATTCTGAAGTATTAATCGGGCTCCCAGTTAGCAATACATTAATTGGATTAACTTTTAGTTCTTTTACTATTATGTTTTTTGAGTATTCAGATAGAGTAAATATTTTTTTTGCATATTTAACATATCTGTAGGCAACAATATTTATCATATTAAATAGTATCCTGCCCCCAAAGTCGCTTTTTTCAACTGAAGAACTACTTTTTGTCCTGAAATCGTGAATCATTAGAATTGCATTCTTAATCGGTAAAATTAAGAGATAGGAAAAAAGAATATCTTGTAGAATAATTGTTTTTTTAAGATTAAACATTAGTAAGATTGGTAAGTATATAAATCTATAATATATATTGTAAAGCAAATTTCTGTAAACAGGTTCAATGACTCTTATCTTCACACTTTTCTTGAGCTTATTAATTATTAATTTACTGTGGAGTTTTGAGGCATAGTCAATTTTTCCAGAAGATAGAACCCAAATTATTTCCTCTGTTTTCATAAAAGATTACTGACAGTATGAACTTTTATTGTTTATTATTTAACATTATAAAATTTGTTTAATTATTTCTTCCACAATTTCATCCGGACTTTTTGTTCCAACATAGATTATATTTTTTGTAATATCCATTATTTCAGTTTCAAATCTTAAATAATCCTTTTTTACTTTTTCTTCCAATTCAGAAGAAGGAGCATCAATGAAATGCGCTCTATTTCTTTCTCTTTTGAATAAGAATTCAATACTTTCTTTGTTATTCTCAAAAGGCAATAGCGCAATAACTTTTGAATTATTTGTTATAATTTCAATTATTTTTTTACAGATTCCCAATTCAGTACCTTTTGTATGAGTAATTGTTCCACCTGCGAGATCAAGGATAATTTTATCCTTAGATAAAACTCTTTCAATAACATTAACTGCCCGTTTCATAATCAGCAAGTCTTTTTTATCATTCATTGATTTAACGAGCCCACCGTGATCCTTCATTTCAAGATTCATAAGTTCGTCAGATTCATTATGTTTGTAACTAAGTCGTTTAGCTAAGAGTTTACTAACTGTTGATTTTCCTACTGATCGCGGACCTATAACTGTTAAGTTCATTGTTATTACCTACTAAAGTATTTTCTTAATTATTTCGTCGGCGCTGAATTCTTTCAAATCTTTGTATTCTTGACCAATTCCTAAGAAAAGTATTGGTTTTCCAGTTTCGTGTGCTACTGAAATTATTGCTCCACCTCTTTCGTCAGCGTCAGCTTTTGTCAAAATTACTCCATCAATGCCAATTTTTTCTCCAAAGAGTTTTGCTTGGTCAACTGCGTCATTTCCAGTTAAAGAATCAACAACTAGAATTGTAAAATCTGGTTTAGATACTCTTTTTACCTTTTCAAGTTCTCGCATCAAGTCTTCGTTTGCGTGACTTCTTCCTGCAGTATCTATTAAAACATAATCTAGTTTCTTTGCCTTTGCATGTTCAATTGCGTCGAACGCGACTGCTGCAGCATCAGAACCATAACTATGTTTTATTAGATTGATTTTAAGTTTGTCAGCGTGTGCTTGAATTTGTTCAATTGCTGCTGCTCGGAAAGTATCACCTGCGGCCATTACTACTTTCTTCTTTTTCTTTTGAAGATGCGATGCAAGTTTTGCAAGAGTTGTTGTCTTACCAACACCATTAACTCCAACAAACATTATTTTGATTGGTTTGTCGCCTTTGTAAATATCAATTGCCTCTGCTGAGAGAATTTCTTTTAATTTTTTCTCAAGAGTTTTCTTTAGTTCTTTTGGCTTGGATTCTTTTATTGTTTCCTTTAATTCTTCAGTTACGGAATAAGCAACATTATTTGTCAACAATTCTTCTTCAAGCTCTTCTATAATTTTTTTGAGTTTAGATTTTTCTAAATTCTTAACAACATTTAATTTTGATACAAAAGAAGGTTTCTTTTCTTTCTTTGCTACAGGTTTTTTTGTTTCCTTCTCTACATTTTTTCTTACTTTTGAAAAAACAGATTTTAGACGCCCTAACATATTTTACCTCTAATTATGAGTTTAAATTACTTGTTTTCCTGCATAATTTCTTTTTGTATATTTGTTTGGAGTTCAATAATTCTTGATTGAAGTTTGTTTAAGTTCTCAATAGTTTCCTTTTCTACTTTTTCCAGATTTTCTTTTTGAACCTTTACAAGTTTTTGAATTTCAGACTTACTTTTTTCTACAAAGTTTCCTGCACCCACATTTACCATGAATTTCAATTCGTCAGTAATCTTTACGTTGTAATAAATTCCTGCACCGAGAGGAGTAAGTACTTTCTTATCTTTCTCAAGATTCTTTATTGTTTCAACTAAATGTTCCACTTCCATTTTTTGTTTCTGAAAATGTTGTAAATCTGATTGAAGTTTCTGCATTTGCTGCTGAATCATCTGAAATTCCATTTGTTCATTCATTTTATTTACCAATAAATCCTAGACTTTCGTCAATTCTACCGATTTCGAAACCAGATGAATTGCTACTTACTAGGAATCCGTTTGAGTTTGCGATTACACCAGAGCTCACAATTGAACTTCCAGTACTAACTGTTCCAATTCCAACTTCAATTTTTAATAATTTTTCAAGTTCCTTTACACTTGGATCTGAAGTTATTGATCCGAACATTCCACCTTTGTTTGTTAGAATTCCGTATGCTCCTGGAACATTGCTCTCTGCAATTTTGATTTTCTTAACTTTAACATTTAATTCAGCTTCAATATTTTTTAATTCAGTAGATGAGAAATCATCACTAATAATTGCATGTTTGTCATTTACTAGAATAGTATTACCTAATGCAGTATGAACTGTTTTGAATTTTTTAACCTCAACAATTCCTTTCAATTGTTTTTTTAACGATTCAAATTCTTCATCGAAAATTATCTCTGGAACTAACAATACGTTTTTGTTTGCAACGCAAAATATTCCTGCGAAAGGTGTTCCGTAAATTTTTGAAGTGATCACTGGAACTTGAAGAACTTCTTTCAATAGTTCTGTTTGCTTCTTGTTCAATTTTTCGCCTAGAAGAACAAAAGAATCTGTTGCTACTGCGTACAGACCAATGTTTGGATCTCCTTTAAAATTTGTTTTGTCTACGTGAACCATTTATTCCTTCTTTTTAGATTTAGTTGAGGATGATTTGGTTTTAGTTTTTGTTGCGGAAGCTTTCTTTGTTACAGGTTTTTTTGCCGGTGTTTTCTTGGCTGTAGTTTTTGGTTTAGTTTCTTTCTTTGCTACTACTTTCTTCACTGGTTTTTCTTCCTTTTTCTCTTCGACTTTTTCTGGAAGTTCTGTTGGTTTTGTTTCTTCCTTCTTTGCTTTTCGAGGAAGTTCTGAAAGTTCGACTAATACATAATCGTCTTCCTTCTTTACGTCAACTCTAACTCGTGAAGGAGGGTTTTTTGCGCCTCTCTTCCAAATTGCTTCATTAAGCCATCTGCCAACTTTGACATCTTCAGCTTTTGCGTGTTGAACTACAAAACTTCTGACTGTGTTTACTGCCTTTTCAGCCCTTCGCCATCGTGCAGTCTTAAGAAACTCCTTTCTCAAAGGAATTGTGTATGTCCGTGTTTCTCCAGCCTTCATCATTTTTATCCTCGTTGAATATTACCTTTCCGCCATCTTCGTTTCTTTGATGTTGCTGCGGAAGGATGAACTCTTCTACCTACTCCGAATTTCTTTGGAATAATCCAGAAAGGTGCCCATCTAGTTTGGCGACCTGCTGTAATTAATCGATTTTTTCTGCCGGAAGGTTTTCTTGAACTCATTTTGCTTTCCTCATTTGAACTGCAGTTTTGTCAAGTAGAGATTGCCCTTTTGGTGAGATAATTCTACCTTTGTTTACAGTTTGTGATTGTTGAACTAGACCAGCTGTTTCAAGCTGTTGTGTGATTTTTCTTAGAATATTTCCGGAAGCTTTTGTAAATTTAGAAGGTTTTCGTCCACGGTTTTTGCTCCCACCGTATCGAGAACGCATTTTTGAAACGCCCACTGGACCATGATTATAAATATTTTTTAGAACTGATGCAGCTCTAATGTGCCACCATTCTGGATTTGCCGGAGGTCGCATTCTATGGTTTCCGCTCTTAACGAATTTTGCCCATTCTGGAGGTGAGATTTCTTTAATTTTCTTGAGTTCTCCAGCTAGTGCGTTAATTGCTTTTTCCGGGTTGATATCATTGACTGATGCCATGTTTATCAACGGGATATCAGTTTTAAAAACCTTTTGATAAGAGTCCAGCGATGATGAAAATAAGTGCTTGTGTGCTTGCTTGTTTCAGTGCAATTCGAGGGTTTTGGTTGGTTGTGTTTAAAGAGGAGTAAATTAACAATATTGCAAAGATAGTTAGCAAAATTGTGTTTGAAGGATTTGGTCCAATTGAGATTCCTGCCAGTGTTGCAATAATATATCTAAATCTTCCAAACTCTTGCTTGGTTTTGTTTCTGAACCAAACGAATTCAGATCTTGCTATTCGATTTAGTAAGAATCCTAAGAAATATGCAGTCGAAATCAATAGGATGATTATTAGTCCATTTAGCATATTTTTTATAGGAGACTTAAATTTAAAACAATAATGAAATTGAAAGATTCAGAGCATGTTTATTCTCCTCGTGAGGATTCAAAATTGTTACAACGTGTTGTTGAGGACTACATGAAAAAGTTCAAACCTAATCGAGTTTTGGATATGGGAACGGGTTCTGGAATTCAAGCAATAACTGCTAAGAAATCTTATGCAAATGCTGAAGTATTTGGTGCAGATATTAATCCAATGGCTATCGATTTAGCTACTGAAAATGCTAAATTTAATTCTGCGGAGATTAAGTTTTTTGTATCTGATTTATTTGAGAGATTTCAAGATCAGAAGTTTGATTTGATTATTTTTAACGCACCATATTTACCTCCTGAACCTCCGCTTGATCCGATTTGGAGCGGTGGAGAGAAATTTATTCTCAAATTTATTAAATTGGCGCGCGAACATTTAAATCACAATGGAAAGATTCTATTTGTTTATTCTTCAAAATCTCCAGTTAAATTCAAACATAAAATCATTGCTGAAGAGAAAGTATTTTTTGAAACACTCTATGTTGCTGAGGCGTGATAAGGTTTATATTAAACCTGTGTCTTCTTGATTTAAGAAGACGGGGCTAACCTTGTGAATCACTTAAAGTTAAGTTTCAACTCTCGCGAGTGAAGCTATAAAGAGTGATAAGGGCAATAAGGGCAACTGTTAGTAGCTTGAGACGACGATTGGGGAAAATAGGCCGCGATATGCGAACCCTTTTCGATTCGTTTGATCCCTCACTAGCATCTCTTAATGTCAGAAGAGGCTATTGACCGAGCTGTTTGAGCTGAAGAGTTCATTAAGAATTCATTCAGGAGGGCAACACTTTGGCCGTGGACCTTTTCCTCATGGGCCTATACGTCTTCTAAATTTTTTAGTTTCGAGCGTTTTTTAAGTTTTAATACTAAGAACATAGTCCCATGTTAAGCGCATATGTATTAATAAAAACTCAAGCAGGTCAAGAGAAAGATGTTCTTGAGACTTTGAATTCTGACGACAGTATTGTAGATGTAAGTATTGTTTACGGTCAATATGATTTGATTGCAAAAGTTTTCTTGAATGATATGACTGATTTGCCAACATTTATCATGGAAACAATTAGACCAATTAAGGGGATTACAGAAACTTCTACTTTGCTCGCAGCTTACGACCCTTCGAGTGCTTAATGACTACATTTTTCATTAAGTAAGAATTTGGAATCATCATTGTGTTTTTGCTATCCATTGCAATATATGTGTCAAGCAAATCTATCTTTGTAACTTTTCCATCAAAATCTTTGAATTTTATGAAGTCGCCTTTCTTTATTTTTTTAGTCCCAATCAAATAAAGTCCTGCGAAAATATTTGGCATGAAATCTCTTAGAGCCAAAGTGAACGAAATTAACAAAATTCCACCAAATATTATTAAGATGAAATTCATAATTGAAATTGCAACTCCGATTTGGATTAATGCTGCAACTACTGCAATACCAATAATTGAATATTTTACAAAATTTTCTGCAAGCTTTTGAGGTTTGGTCTTAATCCCCAAGGCCTTTCTCAAATTCCCATTTAAGTTTGCCTTTTTTATTGCCTTACTTGTCAATTTTCCAAGAATTCTTCCTAACAAAACTCCCGTTACAATTATCAAAAGTGCTGAACCGAAAGTTGCTAGAATATAGAGTGAAACGTTGTATATCAACGTAAGTATTTCATTCATTGCTCGTTAAGTCCAATTTTTGGCAATTTAAAGGTTTTGTTTCTGTCAAATAGCTAAGCTATTAAATCACGGTTTTCAGAATTAAATATGCCAATGAATGTTGGGTTTGAGTATGTTAATGCTGAACAAGAATACAACGAAGCTAAAACAACTGCTGAAAAAGTTAAGGCTTTGAAAAAGATGTTGTCAATGATTCCTAAACACAAAGGAACTGAAAAGCAACAGGCTCAAATTAAGAAGCAGATCAAGAAACTCCAAGAACAGGCAGAGTTTGAAAAGAAACAAGGAAAAGGCGCAAAATCTTTCACGATTAAGAAAGAAGGTGCTGGACAAGTTGCAATTTTTGGAAAGACAAATACGGGAAAATCAACTCTTTTGAAAATGCTTTCTGGAAAGAATGTAAAGATTGCTGAATACGAATATACAACGTCTGAACCAGTGCACAAAATGATTGCTTTTGAAAATGTCAAACTTCAAGGAATTGAAATTCCTGGAATCTACGAAGGATTTTATGACAGCAAAAATGGTCGTCAGTTTTTGAGCGTTGTTCGTAATGCTGATGTTGCAATTGTGCTTGCTGATAGTAAAGCAGATTTTGATATGATTTCTACTGAACTTGAAAAAGCAGGAATTATTTTAACCAAGACTAGAGAACGTCCAGAGGGTTTCGAAGTTAGAATTCCTTATATCAAATTATCTAAGAATAAATTTTCAACAGAATTAATCCCAAAGCTTTGGAAAAAGATGAACAAGATTAGAGTTCAGACAAAGACTGACGGAAAGATTGCTCCGAACCCAATTGTACTTCCAAAAGATTCAACAGTTGAAGATGTTGCAAGAATGATTCACCAAGATTTTGTTCGAAAGTTTAGGTATGCTAAAATCGAAGGACCAAGTGCTAAATTCAAAGGCCAGCAAGTTGGTCTTGAACACAAATGTAAGGATGGAGATATTGTTGAGGTTTTTGTAAAATGAAAGCAAAAGGATCGAATGCTGAAAGAGAACTTGTTGCTAAATTTTGGGGCGATGGATTTGCTTCAATTCGTGTTGCAGGTTCAGGTTCTTCGCGGTTTCCCTGTCCTGATGTTTTAGCAAGCAACGGTCAACGAACTATTGCTGTTGAAGCAAAGGCCACTAAGAAAGAAGTTCAATATTTTAAAGAAAAGCAAATCACGGAGTTGATTGAATTTTCAAGAAAGTTTGGAGCTGAACCAATTCTTGCAGTTAAGTTTTCATCTCGCTGGGCATTTTTTGAATTATTCAAACTGAGACAAACTCCGAATGGAGATTATGCAGTTTCTAAAAAAGATGTTGTAGACTTGGGAATTAGTTTTGATGAACTAATTTCTGGATAAAAAATCTGCGATTTCATTTGCAGTTTGTTCTTCACCTACAAAAAGCAGAGTCAGGATTAATATTAATGCAAAAAGAGTTGGAGATGCAATCAAGTATGTCCAAGATAGGTATGCGGTTCCCTGTACGGATTGATAGAAAATATAAGTCATATAAGAAAATGCTGATAAAACTGAAACACCGAGAAGCATGATAATTAGATAAACAATTTTAGTGTTCTTCAGGACTGCTTCTTTTAGATTCATATTCTTCTCCCTAGATCTTTAAAGAATGCAGAGGCTATAGATAAGATTATTGGTCCAATAATTACTCCAATTAATCCCAGCATACTTAATCCTCCGAAGACCCCAATGAAAATTATTAGGGGATGGATGTTTGCCTTTCTTCCAAGAAGTAAAGGTCGAGCAGCATAATCAAGAATGCTTCCAAGTACGAATCCATAAGCTAGTATCCCAATTCCTGCAGTCATGTTTCCGCTGAAAATTAGATATGCTCCGACTGGACCGTATAAGAAATATGGTCCGACAATTGGTAGCAATGAAAGCAGGCCAGCTACTGCTCCAGCAAGGAAAGGATACTCCAATCCAAAAATTAGAAATCCAACTCCCGCAAGTATTGCTTGAATTATTCCGATTAGTAAAGTTACATGAACAAACGCATCAACATTTTGTCTTACATGATTAATGATTTGCATTTTCTTTCTTCTAGGAATTGGTAGCGTTGCTTCGAGCCAGTTTGTGAATCTTTCCCCGTCACGTAGAAAGTAGAATAACGAAATAAAGAAGATGAAACTTGCAATGAATAAACTAGGAATCTTTGAAACTAAATTGGATAATCCAGTTATTATGTTTGTTGCAATAAAACTAATTATTTCTTGCATATTCGGACCTAATGAACTTGATACACCGGCAACTCCTAAATAAATTTTCCAAACTTCATTTCTCATAAATGCCACACCGTAGTTCAAAATAACTAGTAGCAATGCTGTAAAGAATGCACAAATAAGAATACCTGAAAAATTTCCTCCAAATTTTTCCTTAAGTCTCAAGTAAGCAGGATATGAAAAGTATGCAAGAATTGCTGCGAAAAGTAGTGGCGTAACGAAATTCCATGCTACAAAAATAGCCAAGACTCCAACAAAAAGAGTTAGGCCTAATTCAGCAAGCCTGTTATCACTAATACTCATGTTTTTATAGCGCTCTTAGAATTTATATAATTTCTGTTAGTTCTGATAAATCCTTTACGATTATGTCCGGATATTCCTTTAGAAGGTCTTTGTAAGTTCTTGTTCCAACAATAGCAATGGCCATTACGTTATAGTTTTTTGCCATCTGGATATCTGTTTCAGTATCACCAACAACTGCTTTAATTTTTGAACCCAACGCCTTTTCTAATTTTTTTAGGGGCTCAGTACTTGGTTTACGATGCTTTACATTATCCATTCCGACAATGGCCTTGAAAAATCTTGGATTAATTTCTAATTTTTGAAGAGTTTCTACAATTATTTTATGTTCGGCATTTGACGCGATTGCTAAAGTATATTTCTTGTTAAGCGCAGTCAAAGTTTTTACAATATTGGGTTTTGCTGTTGCCTTTGTTATGTCCAACAATTTGCTTTGATCTTCCGCGATTTTTTGAATTTTTCTTTGTCCAAGGGAAGGATAAATTTTATGAATAATTGTTTCTCGAAATTTTCCAAGATGTCTTTTTATCGTTCTTGCTGGAACTTTGTAAAGATTGTTTCTGGTAAAAGATTCATTATATGCATCAACGATTTCTTTAGCCGAATCGACGAGCGTCCCATCAAAGTCGAATACAATAATTTCCTTCTTTTGAAGTTTTACCATTTTTATGATTGAAACTTATATCTCAATTTAGCAATTATACCTTTCAGTCCATTTAACTTTTTGCCCGCTGGACTAGACGATGAAATCAGATTTACAATTCCGCCACCACTTTCAACATGTTCGATTAATTCTTTGATTTCTTCAGAACCATCAAGTCTAGAATCTGAAATTAAAATTGATTCAACTGCTCCGGCTTCTGCAGCAGCTTTTGTGTTTGAAATTCCATAAATTATCAATTCTGAATTCTTTGCAATCAATTGAAGTGCGTCATTTACTAAATCTTCTTCACGACTCAACTGACTATTTTTGATAATTTTATCAAGAGCATTTCCACTTATTAATTCTCTAATTCCATCTTCACCACCTGAAGATACATCTTCTAGTTTGACTTTTTTAGCAGTGTTCGGAAAGTCTTCTTCAAGTTGCTTTTTTACAATTTCCTTCCAAAACAATGGACTACCTAGAATTATTACTTCAACCTGTTTATCATTAAATTTACTGTCAATTTCTCTGGCGACTCTTTGAATATCTTTATATCCTTGATTTTTTTGCTCCTCATATCTCTTTTTTGATAATCTCAGTGAAATTCCGCCAAGTTTTGTGTATCCTGCGGCAGTGATGTGTGCAAAGTTTGCTTGTTCGTCATCCAGAACACAGACAAGTGCTTTTGGAGCCTTTGATGCTGCTTCAGCATCCTTTACCATCTGAATCTGATATTGTTTCCAATTCTGTTTTTCCACTTCAAGTTCAGTACTCATACTAACTTCAATGGAATGTGCAGAATGCATTGCAATTCCTTCAATTTCACTTTCTACCGTACCATGAATTCTTAGGAAGCGATCAAAGTCCAATTTTGTAACTTTTATTGCAATTCTAACACTTTTTTTTACAGATTTTTGACGGCTCGTAGCATCGCCCAATTTTATCTTTCTATAAGTCAACCCTCTGACGGTATCTCCTGGCTCAATGATTTGTTTAAGAAATAATAGATCATCAAGACTATCGATTCTAAGGTTTAGGCGACTGTTTTTTAGGTCTAAGCGCTGGACTATCATACGTTTTTGAACAAAAACTATATATTAAAAGCTTGTTAGTCTTTATCATGTCCATAGGCCGAAAAGGGAAGTCAGAAGTAAGTCCTACGGGTGCCGTAGTTTTACTAGTTTTACTGGCCGGATTTTTACTTTTTATCCTATCTCTACCTCAAGATTACCGAGATGCTACGCTGGATCGGATTGAGTCAGCTACACCAGACGTTTTATTTCAATTAACTCCAGGAGATGTAAAGACTACGACGGGTGCAAGTAGTACAACTCGTTATGATTTTGTAAATTTTAAACTAGACTCAGAAATGAGTTCAGTTGATTCGATTTTGTCAAGTAGTTTAAATTTAGAGTCTTCAGTACTCAACGACGATAGCGGAACTTATTCATTTATTCCTGAATGGGATGCTAATACTCTTGGAATTAGTCTAAATGCTTTTGTTCAAAGTTACGCAGGAAATGGGAAAATTGTTATTTTACTCAATGGTGCACAAATTTATTCCGGTACGCCTGTTGTCGGAAGTTCACTTAAAGTGAATTTACCGTCTTCAGGAATGTTTCAAGGAACTAATAATTTGGAAGTTGTATTAGATAAACAGGGAGCTAATATATTTAGTTCTACTAAACTGGGATTGACTGGTGTTTTGTTGAGAACGGATTCAGTAGGTAAGGATTTATCAAGCATTTTTAATTTTGAAGTTGAAAGAGGAGAATTAGTTTCCGGTACTTATACGTCGATTATTCAAAGGTCTGGAGCATCAGTACCACTAAATATTGAGTTAAATGGTGCATCGATTTATTCAGGAATTCCAGTTACAACTATTTTGACAGTTCCAATTTCAAAAGAATTACTTGTTCAAGGAACCAATAATTTAGCGTTTAGTATTGGAGAAGGTGTAGCATATGAAATTCTCTATTCAGATTTGATTGTTAAATCTCGGTCAGTTGAGGAATCCGTCAATGAATATTTCTTCAGAATTGAGAGAACTCCAGCTAAACGAATAATTAATGGTAGAGTTGATTGTCTTCTTGAGCTTATTAAAGGCAGTGGAACTGCTGATGAAGTTATTGTTGATTTGAATGGACGAGTAAGCACACATTCTGTCCGGGCTGGAGAAGTTTCATTTGATGTTTGTAATAGTCTAGTTTATGGAGGGAATACAATTTCTTTTGCTTCCGACGAGGAATTAAATCTAAGTTCGGCAAGTCTGATTTTGAGCTGAGATGGTTTGGGACAAGATAAAGTCTGTAGCAAAGGCTGCACCTTCGGCAGTCACCGCCGGATTATCAGGTAAACTTCTAACCTTTTTACTAGTATTTGTTTTTGCTAATATTGGTTATCTTACTGGATTTCCTCTTATTATCTATGCATGGTTTGCAGGTTCAATTGGCTGGATTGCGAACGTTATACTTGGCAGAATTGGGGCACCTCTAATTCCAGATTTTATCTTTACCTATTCAAAAATTATTACAAAATTCGGATGGGGTTTTATTTTCAACGGTTGGTATGTTTGGTGGTTTATCCGTAGACGTCGAGCAATTAACGCTGGAGCAGGGAAAGTAGAGTTTTGGAATGGTGGATTTGGTATGATTATAAAATTTGCATGGCTTTGGGTAGTATTTAGCTTTGTATTTACAGTATTTTATACTGGATACAATTTTAACTCTGATTTTGACTTCCCCGTAACGGGTTGTGGAATACAGCGAACTGCACAATCTCAGCTTGGACTTTCTCCAGTTTCTTGTGAGATTGAAGGGTTCAATTTAGCAGCTCAACGACAATCTGAAAAAGCAGAGTTTGCTGCAGTTACAGGAACAGGAGTGATGGGCAGGTTATTTGCACCGTTTATGGAAGAGACGGGATTTGGAAAAGTGTTCAAATCTAAGGACGTTCAGGATGAAACTATCTTAAATGAAGCAGCAGGATCAACTTTGACTGATTTGCGCGCGCCAAAGCTAAGCTATACTGCAAACAATCGGCTTGCTGAAGATATCAAGATTTTGGCAAATATTGAAGCCAAGAATTTATTTTTGAATGCTCCTTCTGATTCTAAGATTCTAGTTAAAATTGAACCAAGCATTTCAGTTACACAATGTGGTTGTACAGGTTTTAGTTGTTTAGCTGAAGATGTGAATTATCCTTTTGAAGCATTTAATCCTCACGGAGACCAACCAATTGTTTTTGAAAATGAGGAAGAAGTTCGTTGTTTGTTAACGGCTCAAGATATACTAAGGGGTGGTGGCTTTGGTCAAGAAGAGGACGCTGGAGAAACACCTTGTTGGTGTAATTATCGATGGACTTGTAATATTGATGGAATTTCTACCGAGGATAGAATTGCTCAGAATACTTTCAGGCTTGGTAGTGGTTTCCATCAACAAATTAAATGTATTCGTCCAGGGCTGTCTTTGAGAGAAGATAAATTTGTTGATGGTGATGAAGTCAGATATGATGGATTAGGTAAGCCATTTTATGTAGATGTTGACTTTTCTTATGATGGAATTGCTGCAGCCAATAAGCAATTGTTTGTCATTGATAAGAATGTTGCACGGCAAGAACAAGATCCAATTAATGCCTTAAATTTGGGAGATTATGTAATTTCCAACTCTTTCAATGACGGAAGAGTAAGACTTGGAATTGGTACCGATACTTTATATGAATTCGTTACTCCCGCTTATTATGAGGACTTTTCTCCAGATATCCTTGATTTGGGCGTAAGCTTTAGTGCGAATAGATATCCGGGTGGATACAGAGCTGAAATTAATAAAGTCACTTTATGGGTACAAGTTTTGGATGATTCAGTTGGATTTGTTTGCGGAACGAGAGGTTTACCTGAGAAGAATAATGAGACCCTAAAATGGGAGATTTCAGAAGAAGATAAATGTGATCCTGAAGGAAACAGTCAAAGTGGCAATTTCAGATATGAAGGATTGGATGAGACTGAGAGTTACCATAAATTTGTTATGAATAGCGAAGAGGCGCAAGATCTTGGTGCAAAGACTGTTTTGAATCTTGGAGAAGTTGCTAATTATGAGATTAAGATGTTTATACCTGAAGAAGTG
Organism: Candidatus Woesearchaeota archaeon; assembly: GCA_964649785.1. Taxonomy (GTDB): domain Archaea; phylum Nanobdellota; class Nanobdellia; order UBA10117; family ARS21; genus JAAZWY01. The sequence continues at coordinate 23,019 of CAZYQG010000001.1, forward strand.
CTTGGAGGATCAAGCTATCAAGGTATTTTGATTGAATCTGAAGTCGAATACACTTATACTACACGTGATGATTTGCTAGTGAGAGTAACACATGATGTATTTGTTGTAGATGAGCCAGAAGACGCAATAGTGATTGGAATTGGTTAAGATGGAGAATAAAATGTTGAACAGAAGATATAAAAATGAGGAGGGACTTTCTAAAATATGAAGCTAAGTCATGTACTAATATTCATATTGATTGTATTTCTAAGCGGATGTACAGCAGATGAATCTGTTGAGACCACTCAATTGAGTAGCACGGGCGGACTAGTTACTGGCGTTTATGCAGACTCTCTACCTTCTAGTTTATTTGAAGGAGATCAAATATTCTTACAATTGAGCGTTGAAAATCAAGGAGATCATGATGTTGAGGCAGGTAATTATTATTTAAATATAAAGGGAATCAACCCCACAGCATACCAAGGATTAGAGGTTGCTGATTTGACCAAGATTTCAAGTACTGAATTACTTTCTTTGGGTGAATTTGGAAACGACACTATTGTTAGAGGTCAAGAAGTATTTACTATTGGAAATTCATTCCTTTATTGTAATAATATTGACAATGATTTACCACTAAACCTTCATGCTAAGACTTGTTATGATTACGGAACAACTTCTGAAATCTCAGGATGTTTCATACATTCAACAAGCTCCACGGGAGATGAAGTTTGTGTAGTTTCAGGATATAAACCAGTAACAAACAGTATTGCACCAGTAATAATTACTGAGGTTGCAGAGAGTGTCGCTGGATCATCAGACGTTAGATTCAGAGTTAAAGTTGAAAATCTTGGAGGCGGTAAAGTATTTGATAAGTACAGTAATTCTGCAGGAGTTACTCAAACAGTTCAATCATGTGAATCTCTACCTAGAGGTACTGGATGGAATGTAATTTATATTGAAGATATTACTTTAGACGGTGCTACAATAATCAATACTGATACTGATATTGATAGTGGTTTCAGATTCGAAGGTGGTGTTGAGAGCGTAGATGGCAAACACCGATTCAGACTTGATAACACGGGAACTGGACGATTCTCATTTGTAACAGGAGTTACCGGTCTTGATTTCGTAGGAAAAGTCGAGTTCAAATTAAGTTATGGTTACTCTGAAACTGATATTTTCAGTACAACAATTAAGGCCTTGTCAGACTTTTCACCAACCTGCGAGCAAAGTGATTCTACTACTGAAGAATCAACAACCGAAGATAGTTCAAGTGGAAGCACTATAAGTGACGAAGATGGAGATGGAATTGCTGACTCCGAGGATCAATGTCCTAACACTGCAGAAGGAGCAGCAGTTGATCCAGATGGTTGTGTACCACAGGAATAATCATGAATATTCAAAAAGCAATTATTGTAATATTATTAGTAATTATTAGTGGATGTATTGGTGGAACTCAGAAAGTATCAGATGATTTTGGAATGGGCCTTGTTGGAACAGATAAAGGAATTACTTTTGAAATGTCAGACCTTCCGCCAGCAATTGGAGCAAATCAGGCATTTAATTTAGAAATCTCAGCAACTAATAGAGGTTCATATTCTGTAAATCCTGGAGACGTTCTAGTTTCGTTAAGTAGTTTCAAATCATTTGATTTTAGTTTGAAGGATGATTTCTATCAAGAAAAAGTTGGTGAAAATGGATTAACTAATAGTAATATTCTACTCAAAGCCTTCGATTCAGATGTGGCAGGAGATTCAGCACTATTTCTATTTGAAGGAATGTCATACAAAACTAAGTCATCAACAGACATACAAGTTCCACTTACAATTGATACGTGCTATTATTATTCTTCCCTTGCCTCAGTTAATGTTTGCGTAGCCAAAGATACTTCAAGCGATATTTGTAGTTCAAGCGAAGCCAAACAAGTAGTAAATCAAGGTTCTCCAGTCAAAATTACTGGAGTTGAACAAATAGGGAGTATTCTTACTGGCGCGGCAGATACGGGACAGGGAAAAATTACTTCCAACATTCGAATTGATGTAAGTACAAGCGGTGCGGGTAAGTTTGAATCATACTGGGAGCGAGATCCAAAAAATCCACTTTCTTGTACTAGTTCTCAAGATGCTGTTACATTAAATACCGTCAGACTCAGATCAATCAAAGTTGGAAGCCAGGAAATAATTGAGGGAGAGGAAATAGTAAATCTCTGCGGTTCAAATTTGATAAATATTGATTCAGAGGGAAAAGGTTCAATAAATTGTAATTCAGTTCTTTTGTATGGTCAATATTCTACAGCCATTGGTGACTTTGAAGAAAGAATGGCAATTACTTTAGATTATTTAAATTCAGATAGTATTACTAAAAACTTGAAAGTGCTATCAAATTAGAAAGCTTATAACTTTTGTTTTGGAAAGTAGTTTATGTATTCACTTGAAAATCTTCCCAACTGTAATTTGTGTACTGAACTTTCTTTAACTAGAACGCAAGTAGTTGTTGGTGATGGATTCACTGAAGGTCCTAAAATTGTTTTTGTTGGTGAAGCTCCAGGAGCAAATGAAGATATTCAAGGCAAACCTTTTGTTGGCAGGTCTGGACAAATATTGCGTAAAACTCTTGAAGCCTTGGGGTTCTCTGAAAAAGACTACTATATTACAAATGTTGTAAAATGTCGTCCTCCTGGAAATCGTGATCCAAAGCTGGAAGAAGCTAAGAACTGTTTTCCCTATTTACAAATGCAATTAGAAAAATTCAATCCACGAATTATTTGTTCGCTTGGTGCTCATGCTACTAAATATTTAATTTCGAACGGAGATTTTGAAAACGTAAATAAGAAAACTATTTCAGAAAATCGAGGAAATATCGTTAATATTAAACTTGGTAGTAAGTCTTACAAATTAATGCCTTGCTATCATCCTGCAGCAACAATTTACAATCAAAAATTAAGAGATACCTTTGTTGGAGATTTGAAAAAACTCAAAGAGATTGCTTACCCAATATAACTCATGTCTCCAGCTTTTCCAGACATTCGTTTTACTGTTTTTGTTAAAACTTTATTTCCTTTTTCTCGTTCTTTTTCTTCTTGAACAATTTCTTCATCCAATTCTTTCAGATCAATATCTAAGCCGAGTAAGTCTTTCAGAACTTTAAGTAGTTCTTTTGCTTCTTTCAATCCAATATGGAATTGATGACCAAAAGTTTCAACAATTAATCCAACACCTTCAATATCATTTAGTTTTCCAATTCCAAGAAGTAATCCTGTTGCACCAACAATTGCGTCAGCTTTTGTTTTATTAAAAATTATACCTTCGCTTCGTTTACTAAATTCTGCTTTTATTTCTTTAGACGTTGCAGCTCCGTAAATTTTTGGATTCTTTGGTTCAGACATTGTTCCAATTCCTCCAAGAGTAATCATTTCTTTACAACCTAACTCTTTAATCTTTTCAACTATTAGATTGCTAAATTGATAACTTGCTTCTTCATCAACTGGTTGAACATCTCCAGCAAGTAGAAGCAAATCTTGATTATCTACCTTTGCTGAGTAAATTTTTACAACTGGCATTTCAACCAAATTGCTGTCATTTACAAATACTGAGTGTGGAAAACTTGTTGAATATATTTCGCAAACCGGAGTCGGTTCAAATTTATCAATTAGAAAATCTACTGCAATTTTACCAACATTTCCCACACCAGGAAGCCCTTCAATTAAGATAGGATTCTTCAATTTCGGGGAATTTATTTTTTTAACTAAATATCGTTCCATTATTTTATCTCCACAGACTCAATTGTTCCTTTTTCTTTATTTAATTGTTTAGATAAAGAATCGAATAACTCTTCTACAATTTTACTTGCCCCTTTTCTGTCAGGATGTTTAAATTCAAAACGGTAGATTGGCGCACCAATATATTTCACAATTAATTCACCATCTTTTTCTTCTGCAAACTTAATCGCATCTTTGACTGTCTTTTTTATAACTTCAAGACCATTTGGAGATTTAGACTCCATTGTAACTTTGAATTTT
>CAZYQG010000002.1:0-3028 GCA_964649785.1 Candidatus Woesearchaeota archaeon
TTCTGTCCTGAAGGGAAGAATGCTCCAAAGAGTTATACTGGTTTTGAGCCTTCGACAATGCGTTCAATCCGAAATAATTATGATGCTTACAAAACGGTTAGTGAAAGAGTTGCGGCTTTGAAGCGAACCGGCCACTTGACTGATAAAAATGAAATTATTATTCAGGGCGGGACTTTTCCATCTTATGATTGGGATTATCAGAAAGATTTTGTTAAGAGATCTTTTGATGGTTTGAATGGTGAGATTTCTGAAACTCTTGCCGAAGCTCAAGAGAAGAATGAAACTTCTGAAAATCGATGCATTGGTTTGACTGTTGAAACTCGGCCAGACTGGATTTTTCCTGAGCAGTTTTTGGAACTTGGTTGCACTCGAATTGAAATGGGATTGCAGTCAATATCTGATGAAGTTCTTGAGGCAGTGAATCGAGGACACACCGTTCAGCAATTCAAGGATGCAGTTAAAGTTTTGAAAGAATCCGGTTACAAAATTCTTTATCACATTATGCCGGGACTTCCTAAATCTGACTTTGAGTTGGATGTCAAGATGATGACTGAGATTTTTGAGAACGAAGATTTCCGTCCAGACATGTTTAAGATTTATCCGACTTTAGTTATGCCCGACACTGAATTGTATGATCAATGGAAGGCTGGTGAATATGAACCGAAAGATGAAGAGTATTATATTAAAGTTATTGAAGAGGCTTATCGAAGAGCTCCGAAATGGACTCGATTGATGAGAGTTCAAAGAGATATTCCTGCGCAGTACATTGGTGCTGGACCGAAGAAAGGCAACTTGCGAGAATATGTTGAAGAGAATTTGATTAAAGAGAATTATGCTTTTAAAGAAATTAGATTTAGAGAAGCAGGTCAAGTTTACAAGAGAACTGGAAAAGTTTCTAAAAACATTGAGTTATTTGTTGAGAAATATAGCTCAAGTGGCGGAGATGAATATTTCATTTCTGCTGAAGATAAAGAACAAGATATTTTGTTAGGATTTTGTAGATTGCGTCTTGGTGAAAGACCTGAAGCGATGATTCGGGAGTTACACGTTTATGGAAGCGTGACTGGAATTGGAGATGAAGGTGAAGATACTCAACACAAAGGTTGGGGAACAAAGCTTATGAAGAAGGCTGAAGAAATTGCTCGCGAAGCTGGACGAGAAAAAATGTTAGTTATTTCTGGAGTTGGAGTTCGAGAATATTATAAAAATGTTCATGGCTACTCTCGAGATGGTTGGTATATGGGTAAGAAATTATAACCCAAACGCTTCTTGGAATTCTTTCATCTTTTTGTATTCTCTTGAAAACTTTCTACCTTTTTCAGTTATTGTAAAATTCTTTCCTCGCTTCAAAGGTTGTTCTTCGATTAGTTTTTTTGAAATTAATTCTGAAACATATTCTTTCATTAATGTGTGAGAAAGATTTGATTTGTAAAGAAGATGAGTTGGTTTAATTGCTCCGCCTTTGTTTACAATAGCCATTAACATATCATTAATTATATCAATTCTAGTTCTTCGCATTTTTCACCTTCCTAAATGTGAATAACATTGTTATGAATCCTGCAAGTTGAACTACTTGTGCAACTACGTATGCAATTGGAATGTATATTGCTGGAATGAAAATTAGCTGACTGAACATTAGTAATGTAAATGCTGTCAATGTTTGTTTTGTTTTGTTTGATTTGTTTCCGAAGTAGGTTCTCAAAGTCATCATTGAGATGAAGAATAGGAAAGCTGCTGCAGTTAAGTGAAACACTAAAGTTACTTGTGTGCTAAATACTGAAGCAATCAATACAAAATACATTAATAATCCTTTAACAGATTTTGAAGTTTTAGCTTTTCTTGATAAGACTAAATATAATCCTAGAAGCGCTGTCAGAGTTAAGAGTCTATACCCTAACAATCCTGTGCTGAAGAAATTTGTTGCTGGTCCAACTGCTTTGTGGACTGCCTGAGCAACTCCAAATGAATTCTGCTCAATAAAATTGTAATAAATTATTAGATTTGTTAACACTCTTGTTGCGAATGCTGTAGCAAGCATTGCAAATGCAACTCCAAAATAGAAGTATTTCTTCATGTTGCTGATTTTGTAGAATTTGTAGCTTGTAAGTGCGATTAATGCCGCAACGGCCATTGTAACTACTTCAAAACCTGCGTCAATTCCTAAGAACCACTCTGGGCTTAGTATAAAGTTCGCCATTAATTACTATTTAGTGATACATCTTAAAAGGCTTATGAAAAGTCATTCTTTAGGGTCTGTTCATAATCTTTTATTAACAGAATATTGTACTATTTGTATGCCTTTAAGACCAATCATATTCTCTTGGATTGGGAAAATTTGATGCCGGGAATCCCGTCTATGCCGGGCGGGTTCCATTCATCAAAACTCTTTTAAACCAATTATTTGATACAACATTACAGCCCTGTAGTGTAGTGGTCAATCATCTGAGACTTTGGATCTCGGGACCCCGGTTCGAATCCGGGCAGGGCTAATAAAAATTTTAATGTGTTATTTACTTGGTTAGTTATGGCTAATGTAAACGGAATTACTAAAAAAATACAATTTAGTTGGATTCTTGATGATTCATTAAATGAAAAAGATGTTCCTGCCCTTGTTAATGGATTAACTAGAATGGCAGAAAAGATAAAATCTTTAACGGGAATTGATTATGATATCTATAAAGCAAAGTCAGACTTTTCAAAGGAAGGTACCACAATTAAGAGTTATAGTTTTTTGGAAAAAGAACTATTCGGAAAAACTACAGAGAACGAAATAAGAATATATGTTGTAAATAAACGAGTATATAGTCGAGGAAATTATGAGTTATTTGGGCATCAGACTACCAATCTGTGTCAGTATAATAAACAGGGTTCTACTTATAGTGAAGCACACCGGCGGCCGAAGAGTGCAGCAGTAATACTAAATCTTGATCTAATTCGTAGAAATTCTAGAAATGAAAATGATATTGAGAAATTAGTGTATTGGTTTGGTATACATGAAGTTGGGCATGTGTTTGGAATTGCAGGTAAG
>CAZYQG010000002.1:3128-13431 GCA_964649785.1 Candidatus Woesearchaeota archaeon
ATACATTGTAAATGGTGCTTGGCTGAATGGAAAGCTTATCCGAATATTCTCGAGAAATTAGGAAAATAATTTATTTTTTAGCTACTTTTGCCACTATCTTTTTTTTTGTTTTGGACGCTGTCTTTTTTGCAGTCTTTGCTTTAGTTTTCTTTTCTTCTTTTGCTAGTGCTTCTTCTTCAGCTTTCAAAGTTGCTTCGATTGCTTTTTCCAACATTTCCTTGTATTCTTTTCGTTGGGTTTCAATAGTAGAAATTTGAGTATTAAGGTCGGTAATGTTGGTTTCAAGTTGTTTGATAAATTTAGAATTGTTAATTTCAATAAGTGATTTGTTGCTGTCGGGAGCACTGAAATTGTTTGCCAGTGCTTCGTCGTAACTGAATTTTTGTTGTCCGTCGCGAGTTTGGAATGCAAATTCATGTTCATTAGAAAGGGTTTCTTGCGCTTGTTTGACTAGCTTTTGTTTGTGACGCAAGTAAATGTCAAGGAGTTTCTTTTGATTTAAACTCCAGAAATAAATGTACCACCACTTCTTTTCAGCGTCCTTTTCTTTTGTGTATTCAACGAAGCCGATGGTGTGTAACTTGTAAAGAGATTTTCTTGCGGCATTAATCTTAATATCGAATTTCTCTGCAATCTCGTTTTCAGAAATTATATCCGTTTCTGAAAGTAATTTAAGAATTTCCTGAGTCTGTTCATCAAGTTCGATGCCCATATCTTCGACTATGGCGGTTATATCTTTTAATTTTAACATGGATGCCGGGTTTATATTAACGCACCGCTTCTAAATAAAGGTTGCGTCATGCCATAAATGGTAGCAGTATTGCTCCAATTAATAACGCAATGCTAAAGAAAGAAAGATACATAAAGATTTTGGAAGCACGCTTTTTGTTCTTTACCATTCCGAATACTGCGTCTTGTAACATTTTTCCACCGTCCAGAATTGGTATAGGTAATAGGTTGAATAGTCCAATTCCTAGGCTTAGAATAAAGAACCAATTTAGGAATCTTGAGAAGAAAATTAATGGATTTGAATACCATTTCGTAGGTTCTAAAATAGGTTCATAACTGAAGCCGAAGCGTCCAATTTCTGGATTATCTGGATTCTGTGCTGCAGTTATTTCAAGTGTGCGATCCTCGAGTTGAAAGGTTGCTGAATCGCCAGGAGTTTTTGAAGATAGAGTGGTGCTGAATTCTTCAAAATCTGAAATTGGTACTGAATCTACTGCGAGAATTATATCTCCGTCAATTAATCCTGCTTCTTTTGCAGGGAATTCTTCAGCAGTTCCTATAATTTCTAATCCAGTTAAATCAAATGCTCCGAATAATGCCGGAGTTACTAAAAAGATCATTGTGACTGCTGCTAACGCTGCAGTAGTTATGTTTGCCCAAGGTCCTGCTGCATACATTGAGAGTCGGTGTAGAATTGGTGCTTTCCTTAATTGTGATTCATCTGGTTTTACGAATGCAAATGGTAGTATTGCTAAGAGTCCTACGCCTGCTGACTTTACTTTTATGTTGTGTACGCGTGCAATTACTCCGTGTCCTCCCTCGTGGATTATTAACAATGTGAGTATTGCGAGAATTCCTTCTACCAACGGTACTGTTATTTGTGATCCTGGAATTCTAAGTCCTGGAATGACTGGTGATACAACGGGTTGTGCTGCGGGTTGAATAAATGCTCCAAAAAGATAGTAGAGAATGTACAACATACCTGCATATCCAACTAATATTCCTAAGTATGACCAATATTTTAGAATAGGACGAAATGTTTTTGCAATTTTGTCCATCAACTTAATTCCTTTTGTGGTTTCCCACATAAAAATAAGTCCGTGTCTCTTGAATTCTCCAAAAGTCATGACAAATAATAGTGCGCGAGATTAATAAGTTTATCCTCGTTTGTACTTAGAAATTACATCAATAGCGTCGATGTGTCCCATGAAAACTGCTCTGCAACATTGTCTCTTAAGACCTGCTTTGTCTAAAGCTTTCTTTAGATCTTTGCCTTTCTTCATGGCTTCTTTGAAAGCCGGCCACTCTTGGGCAATCGGTTTTCCGCATGCAAAACATCTTATTGGAATTATCATTTTATCTGTAGGATTTTTGTCGCTTAGCTCTTGGAGCTGATTTGTTTGGTTTGTGAGGTTCATTTCTTCGAACGTCAGCTACAATTAGGTGTCTGTCGTAATCAAGGTAAGCTTTCTTTAAGTCTTCTGACTTTGAGTGTTCAACAAGCGCTCTTGCAATTGCTAAACGTCCTGCTTCTGTTTGTCCTGATTGACCTCCGCCTTTGATGTCAACTTGAATGTCGACCTTTTGGGCGATGTCACCTGCGATTATGATTGGTTCCCGTAATCTTAATTGGAACATTTCTGGTTTGTATTCTGAAATTGGAGTTCCATTGATTTTAAGGTTTCCTTTACCTGGCCGTAAAACCGCTCTAGCTATTGCTCTTTTTCTTTTTCCGCTAGCTACAATTACGTTTGATTTACTTGCCATATTTACCAATTATTGATGCGAAGTCTCCAATCTTCATATATTTTGCAAATTTAAGTTTTGATAGGTTTGCTGATTCAATTGTTTCTAATTTTGAATCTTTGTATTCTTCTGGAATTCCTAAATAGCACATAATTCTTTTGTATGCTGTGATTCCTCGAGAAGTTTTGAATGGAAGCATTCTTTTGATAGATCGTCTTACGATTCTATCTGGAACTTTTGGTGTAAAAGGTCCGTGAAAAGGTTTACCGATGTTTTTGAAGTTTTCAAACTTTGACAGGATTGCTTCTTTTGAGCCAGTAACAATTGCATCTTCACAATTTACTATTACTATCTCTTCTCCTAACAATGCTTCTTTTGCGACTTGACTTGACAGTCTGCCAAGAACTAAGTCTGTTGCGTCGTATACTTTCATGCGATTATCCTTAATTTGTCACCCTTATCGTCCTTTGCTGAAAGGTCGTGTAGGGAAACTAACTTTGAACCTGATTGTTTTACTTTTCCTAGAACAGCTTCTGAGAATCTCCAACATGCAATGTTAAGTTTCTTTGTAAGTTGTCCACCTGCGACTAGCTTTCCTGGGATAACTACTGTTTCCCCGTCAGCGTATTCATTCAAGCTACCTAAATTTACAGTAACTCGTTTTCTTGCAGGTACTGAAAGTTTATCTGATACTTCATTCCAGAATTCAGACTTCTTTCTAAGGCTAGCAATTAACAGCTTCAAGTGTACGTTTGTTGCGTTCATTTTTTCGTTTTTTCTCCTTTGTTGATTGTGATCTTATGCACGAGACAGGATTCGAACCTGCGAAGGCACTAAGCCACTGGGACCTAAACCCAGCCCATTTGACCGCTCTGGCACTCGTGCGTGAGGGTCTTACTTAACCTTCAACTCACTCAAGTTTGCTCCAATGTTTGTTAGAGCCTGCTTAAGCAGTTCTTTTGGTTCAAGCTGTCCCCAGCTTTCGATTACAAGTATGAATTTATTTGGTTGGTTTTTAAGCGTTCCTATTTCCTCGTCGTCTACCATTTTTCGCAATTTTTCAAGGTTTTCAGTACCTTTTGCTTTTGTCGGATAGTGGAAGTAGTAAGCGTGTCCAGCAGACCATTTTACATGTTCTTTTCCTTGTCCTGGAATTGCTACTGCTCTAAACTCAACTTTTTGATTTTCTGATAGATTAACTAACGGAGTGTTTGGGTAAAGTATTTCTACACCCTTTCCTTTAGTTTGTAAATCTGCTGAAGTTACTATTTTTGGTCCTTCAACATTTAATGTGATGTCAATCTTTGGATCTTTCATCTTGAAGATTGATGCGTCAACTTTTAGCGGGATTAATCCAACTCGGTGAGCAAGAATTTCATCGTAAAGAACAGATGTGTTTTCTTTGAAGTAAACTTCTTCAACTGCGAAAGTTGGTACATCGTAAGTTATTGTTCTTCGGATTAGATTCATTAATGCTTCTGAAGCGCCTTCAACCACAAGTTGAATTTCGCTATCTGTTGAATTAAGTATTTGAAACTTCATACTCGTCTCCCTCTTCGTCCACCTTTCTTTCGGCATCCGCCGTGTGGAATTGGTGTAACGTCTTCGATTGATAATATTTTCATTCCGTTTCTTGTTAAAGTTCGAATTGTTGGTTGAGCTCCCGGACCTGGATGTCGTGATCCGTTGTGTCCGCCTTGTGCTCTGACTCTTACGTGCAGTTTTGTTACGCCTTTTTCTTTTGCGTTTCTTGCTGCTTCCTTAGCCATAACCATCGCGGTGTTTGCGTGTGCTTCCAATCTTTGTTGTTTTGTGAATTGTCCGCCAGAAACTAATGCAATTGTTTCTGCTCCAGTCATATCTGTGATGTGTAAGATTGTGTTATTGTAAGATGAGTAAAGATGTGCAACTCCTGTTTGTGTTTCTTTTGGTGCTGCTGCCATTATTCAGTTTTCACCTCTTGAAGTTTTACTTCTGCTTTTTCTTCTTCCTTTGGAGCTTTTTCAACTACTTGTACAAGTACTGGTGAAAAACCTTCTCGGAATGCTACTTTGCTTCCTGCGTTAATTAAGTATGCTGGTGAAGTTATAACTTTTCCATCAACTGTGACTTTCTTATGTAGAATAAATTGTCGTGCTTGATTTGCTGAATTTGCAAGTCCCATTTTGTAAACAACTGTTTGGAATCTTCGTTCAAGTAAATCTCTAAGTTGTAAATTTAAAACGTCGTCAGCACTTGCGTCTTTCTTTACAAGTCCTAACTTGATTAATTTTGTAATAAGAATTTTAAGAGCTGCTTCTTTTTTATCTCCTCTAAGACCTACAATGTCTCTTGCTTGAGATCTGAAATTTCTAAGCATAGCTTCCATCTTCCAGATTTGCTTCTTGTTTGTGAATCCGTATTCTTGAACTAATTCTTGTTCTTCATCGATTCTGTCAGCTTGCCATGGATGATTTGGCGATTGATACTTTTTTCTTTGTCGTCTTGCTAGTCCCATTATTTAGTTTCCTTCCTACGAGTTGCAACTGTACCAGTTCTTCCAGTAGATTTTGTGGATTGTCCACGTACTTTCTTGGATTTTGCTGCGTGTCGTACTCCTTTGTATGATTTGACTTTTCTCATAAATCGAATATCAAATTGTTTTGTAAGATCTAGATCTGAGGATAGAATGTGTGTGTCTTCTCCAGTTTCTCGGTCTTTTCTTCGATTCATAAGCCAAGTTGGAATATTATATTTTGCTGGGTTTCTGATAGCATCTTCAATTTTTTCGACTTCTTTGATTGTGTATTCTCCGCACTTCTTTTTTGTGTCTAAATTTAGAACTTTACATACTGCATTTGCAAACATGTATGAAGAGCCTTTTGGCTTTGTTAGTGCGTGACCCATTGGAACGTTTCCTCGTATATCTTTGTCTCCGAGTCGAATAATTTCTCTGAATTCGTTATCAGCCATAATCTCATTAATTTACGTTTAGTTTTTAAAGGTATCGATGAAAAACCGCATTACGTGAGTTAAATGTGTTGTGTTTTACCTTTAAATGGTACGCCAAGAGTGGGATTTGAACCCACGACCCCCGAAGGGACAGGATTTCCAATCCTGCGCAATACCAGGCTATGCGACCTTGGCGTGTTTCTGGTCGGTCTTTTAGCTTTAAAAAACTTGTTCTTGCTCTATCTGAATGTTTAAATATTTGAACATGTATCAATATTCATGACAAAAAAGATTAAACGACACTTACATGAAGGTGAAGAGATTCATTATATTGAGCAACCCTCTTGGTTCAAATATCATAAACAGTTGAAATGGTCTTTCTTATTGCTTCCATTGGTTGATGCTGCGCTAAAAAAATATAGTACACACTTGGTTATCACTAACAGTAGAGTTCTTTTGAGACATGGACTTATTGGAGATCATTCAAAAGGAGTTAGTTACAATAACATGACTACTGTAAAAGTTAACCAGAGTGCTTTTGGTGCAATGTTCAATTATGGTCATTTACACGTTCATACTCAGACTGGTGGACATGCAGATTTGAATTTCCACTTTATTAAGAATCCAATTACAGTTAAGAAACATATTGAGAAACGTATGAGAGGTTAGAAATCTTTTGGAAGCATTATTGGAATCCCGTCTTCAATTTTGAAAACTCTCTTGCATTTTTTGCAAATTAGTTTGTCTTTTTTTAATTCTACTTCAGATTTGTCATCCGGGCATGCTAAAACATCTAGAAGTTCTTTCGATATCATTTTATTTTCAATAAATTAATGTCGTTTCTTATTGCTACACCCTCAGTCTCAGTTAATAATTCTTTTGAATCTCCTCTTGCAATTCCAAGTCCGATTAATTCATTCTTTGTGTTAAATACTGCGACTTTTTCTTTTTTCTTTATTCCGTCAGTTAATTGTAGTATTCCATTGTAATATACTGGTGATCCGTGACTGAAGGGTTTTATTACTCCATCATCAACCCAGACTTTTTGCATCTCTTCAACTGCTCGTTCTAGCGGTAGGAGAACTTTTCTTAATTTCTTTTCATCATTTGAAGTTAATGCATCTGTAATTGTTTTTGTTGACTGTGCTGATTTTAAGAAAAACGGTCCTGATTTTATTCTTTCTAAATCATCCATGTTTGCTCCGACACCTAAATCTTCTCCAATGTCGTGGATTAATTTTCTAATATAAGTTCCTGCTTCGCATTCTACGTAAAGAGTTACATTTCTTCCTTCTATTTTTTCTACTTTTGATTCGTAGATTTCTCTAGTTCTGAGTTGTCTTTTTACTGCAGCTTTTCTTGGAACCATTTGTTCAATTTTTCCAGTGAATTTTTTTACTGCTTTTTGAATATCTGCTTTTGGGACTTCTTTGTGGAGAAGCATGTTTGCTCTGTAGATTTTTTTGGATAGTGAGAGTATGCTTGATATTTTATTTCCTCGGTTTAGAAAGATTGGTAATACTCCAGTTGTAATTGGATCAAGAGTTCCTGCGTGTCCGGCTTTCTTTATTCCTAGCTCAAGTAGAAATCTTGTTGCTTTTCTCGAGTATGGTCCTTTTGGTTTGTTTAGAATTACTAGTGAGTGTTCTCTTAGTTCTTCGATAGATTTTTTTGGAGTTCTTTTGAGAATTTTTACAGATTTGTCTCTAACTAAGATTTTCATGTTTTTTGTAAGTTTTATGTGTATAAAAAATTACTTTTTAGACTTCTTGGCTTTCTTTTTATCTTTCTTCTCGAACTTTGGTTTTGCTGGTTGAGCGAATCCAAGCTTTTCAAGAGCCTTAATCACAGTGTCGTGAGTTGCACCTTTCTTGATATCAACTTTTGTTCCAATAAATTGTAAGTGTCTTGAATTGACTTTCTTTCTTCGTGAAAATCCGTCAATTGTAACATAGCCGTCTTTGTGAACTTCGATTACGATTGCTGGTCTTCCAGCGTCTCGTCCCGCAATTTTCATACAAACTTTTCCGATTTCCATATTTTGAGTTTATTAATTTACTTTAAGTATCTTCCGAAAAATCATCGAGAAGAATATTGATAATAAGATATATGTTCCTAAATATCCCATTTCCCATGGCCAAATTGGTGGTCTTAATACAACTGTATCTCCCATTACATTTCTCATCCAAGTGAAGAAAACAATCAGAGGAATCATGTAATACATCATTGGTTTGAATGACATTTTCATTTGCTTCATTGATAATTCCATCATTTTCTTTTGGTGTTGTTGGAATTTTTCAGGATTATCTTTTAGTGCTTTTACTTCCTTCCGCATTTTCTTAGAGTCTGATTTTAATTCACGCATTACATTTTGATCTACAGTGAATTTTTGAACAACTGTGATTAGAAGTGTTATTACAATTACTGCAAGAGTCATGAAAGTAATCGGTCCTAGACCAAAAGGTACTGCCATTTACTTTTCTCCTCCCATCATTTTTCTCAATGCTGGATGTAAGTCCATTGCGTGTTCTCTTGAAATGTCTTCATAGAGTTTGTACACAATCATAACTGCCAATAAGATTCCTGTTCCTCGACTTAGTGCTCCAAGCAAGTCTGCAAATGCTGCAAGTAATCCTACTAATGCTCCTCCCATTACTGTAAGTCCGGGGATGTATCGGTTTAGAATGCTTTCAAGAACTCTCGGATCTCTTCTGAATCCTGGAATTTGCATTCCTGAAGATAGGATTTGTTTTGCTTGAGATTCTGCGCTCATGTTTGCAGTCTTTACCCAAAGTACGGAGAAAAATGCTGAACCTATGATTAATAGGAATGAATATACTAGTGCTTGCATTACCATTTCACCAGTCATAGTTTTGTTAATCAACGAAAGAACTATGCTTGGTGAGTCTACCCACTTTACTAGTCCTGATGCTGCAACTCCGTTCTGGAAAGTTCCAAGTAATGGTCTTCCCCAACTTTCAAGAAGTCTTCCCCAAAGTTGGATGTTTGCCATAAGTGCTGCAATTAAAATAACTGGGATATTGGATGTGTACATAAATTTAAGTGGCCATCTTATTCCGTGACCTCTGATACGTCCGAAAGATAATGGAATTTCAACCTTCATTGATTGTCCATAAACAGATAATGCAAATACTCCGACTGTTGCTATTATTGC
This sequence comes from Candidatus Woesearchaeota archaeon, assembly GCA_964649785.1. Taxonomy (GTDB): domain Archaea; phylum Nanobdellota; class Nanobdellia; order UBA10117; family ARS21; genus JAAZWY01. The sequence continues at coordinate 11,710 of CAZYQG010000002.1, forward strand.
TACTATCGCTGCCATTGCTCCAGTTACGTCTCCCGTTCCGAGAGCTTGAACTAAATAAGGTATTCGTCCGACTGGAACGTCTGGATTTAATGGTGAAGGAAATGGACTGAATGCTGCGATGAATATTTCTCTGGATACTCCTGCTGCGATGAATAATGATACTCCTGAACCGAATCCCCATTTTTGTACGACTCCATCCATAAGTACTATCATGTAACCACCAACGATTAATTGTATAATCAGCATGAGCTGCATAAATCCATATGTTCCGGGTGCTAGTCCTGCGGCTGGTGCTAAACCACCCATCATAACGTAAACTATTGCTTCAAACACTACGAATAGTAGAATGAATACTTTCTGCATAGATTGGAATGCTGCTCTACCTTCGGTTTTTGTCAGGTCGATTTTTAGTATTCCTGAACCTGATAATAGTTGTAATACGATACTTGCAGTAACGATTGGCCCGATACCTAGAGATATTAGGGAACCGAAACTTGCTCCAAGAATTGTAGATAATGATTTGAATTGGCTCAGTGCGTTTTGACCAAGTCCATATAGTGGGATGTGTAGTAAAACGTAATAAAGAAGTAAGACAATTCCTGTCCACTTTAATTTTTGGTTGAAACCTAATTTTTTAGATGGTCCCGCTACATCTGGGATGTATTTCGAAAGCTTCTGAATTAGACTCATGATTATGATTGCCCTCCGGCTTATTTACTTTCTTCAGTTGGAGTTATTCCTTCAACTTTTCCTCCAGCAGCTTCCAGTTTTTCTTTTGCTTTTGCTGAAACTGATGGAATTGTAACAGTAATTTTGTCTGAAACTTCTCCTTGTGATAGAAGTTTTGTATATTTGAGTTTTGTTAGGTTTACTGAATAACCAGTTTTTGTTTTTTCTGCTTTTCCTTCAGCAGTCCACTTTGTAATGTTATTTTGTAAATCTGATAAGTTTAATACTTGAGATTTTTGAACTCGTTTTAGAACAGTAACCATTCCTCGATTGTCATTTGCGATTTGACCAACTGGTCTCTTTCCTTGAGATAATGGAAGGGTCTTTCTTTGCTGTCCTCTCTTTCCCATACCTGCTCGTCCTCGTCCTCCTCGATTTCCTGCGCCTCTGTGTTTCTTACCTGCGCCCCAACCGTGTGTTCGGGATCCACGCTTCTTTCGAGATTTTTTGTCTGCCATTTTATATCATCTTCAGGATTAACTTACCCATTTCCTTGCCTCGATATCCAAGTGCTCCGCCCGCTGCATACGGATGTTTAATTCCGCCACGTTCGAATCCTCCAATTGGAGGGTGCATCTTGAAGTATCGCTTCAGACCTGGAATGTCTTTCATGGAAGCTTTTCCTTCAACTAAAGATTTTGATAGTGAATTGAAATCCGCTTTTGCTTCTTTCTTTAAGTATTCTGCAGAAAGTAATTTGTTTCCTGGAAGTCTTCCTCTCTTCTCAAGAAGTTCTTTTACTATTTCAGCATCAACTTCTCCGAATGTGCAATAGTCTTTTACTTTGTTAATCATTCCAATATTTGATGGAGTGTTCTTGATTAGAACTACTCTATTCTTTCGGTGAAGTTTCATTAAGTCCATTGCTTTCTTTATTGGTTCTCGAACTCCAACTTCTCCTCGAATTCTTAACACTGCTATCATACTTCCGCTCATTGATTTCATTTGTTTATTGATCCGTATCTTACAACGGCTTTTTGTTGATCTTTAAGT
>CAZYQG010000002.1:13441-26536 GCA_964649785.1 Candidatus Woesearchaeota archaeon
GATTGATTAGATTGATTTTTTGTCGTGTTTGACCTTTAGATTTTGACCAAACATTTTCAATTCCTGCTAATCGGAATAGTTTCTTTAGTTCATTTTCAATTACTAATCCTGTTCCTGGTGGAGCAGGCATGAATGTTACTCTAACAGATCCGCTTCTTCCGCAAACTTCGAATGGAATTGAGTTTGGTTCAGGAGATTCACTTTCCCAAGATCCGTTTCCTCTTCCAATTTGCATAATGTTTAGTTTGGCGTTTCTCAAAGCTTTATCTTTTGCTGGAACTGTTTCTTTTGATCGTCCAATTCCGACGCCAACATAACCGTCTCTGTTTCCAACTACAGCAAGTGCGTTGAAAGCAATTCGGTTTCCGTCTTTTGTCTTCTTTTGAGTTTGTTTGAATATTCTTCTTTGTCCACCACCGAACTTACCTTTTGCTTGTCCGACATTGATGAATTCTGTTTCAAGATTTGGAATTAGTGCATCAACGATTTCCGATTCAAGGATTTTTCGTCCGGAGTTTAGAGCTTCCTCTATTGTTGTGATTTCTCCTGCCTTGACTTTTCTTCCTAATTCAGTCTTAGGTTTCCATTCCTCAAGCATTTTGACTCGTGGATCTATTACTTCTCCATCTGGTCCAATTCTTGGTCGTGGAACGAACTTACCTCGTTTTCGTTTAGGGTTTGGATTTCGTTTTCGTTGTGCCATTTTTAGATGCTCTCCTTAAGCTTTTTTAAATCTGCTGAAAGCTTTTCGTTAATATGAGTGCCGTTGATTCTTTCTTCACTTGGCAAAGATTCTTCAGATGCTGCGATCTTTAATCCGCCATCAATTGCTCCCTTTAATATTCCATAAAGTTTACAACCTTTTGTTGGAGTGTATGAACCCATGTCCAAGATTGCTTCTGCAACTTTTGCTTTCTTAGCTGCGCCCGCAATTGCGATTCCAGTCAAGTATGCTGCTGGAAGGTTTGAACAAGAATGTTTCCATCCTTTTGCTTTAAGTGAACGTGAATTAAATTGTGCTACAGTCTTGTCTCCGCCTTCAGTGTAATTTACAATCTGTGCTGTCAAATATTTGTTTGATCGTCTTACAACTAATTTTGGTAGATCTGATTTTGCTAAAGCCAAACGTTTCTTGTAGTTTGTCTTACCAATTCTTCTTCTTCTGAATCTTACGTTGTATCTCTTTCGTGTTGCCATTTACTTCTTTGCTCCTTTTGTTGGTTTCTTTACTTGTTTCAACATCTTACCTTGTTCAATTACTTGAAGTAAGTGTCGTTTGTTACGGAAGAAACCTCCTTTTGCTCTTCGATATAATACTTTCCAATCTCCTGTTGAAAGTCTTCCTGAGTCTTTGAATGATTTGATTATTTTTCTTTGAAGTCGGATTCTGTTTATCCACTCTTTCTTTGGTGGGCTTCTTGCAGATGCTCTTCCAACTTTTGAACCTGCTCCTCTTTGTCTTCCTTTCTTCTTTGCTGCTGCTCTTACTCTTGCTCTAGCTTTGGAGTTTCTAACTAGTGGCATGACTTTGATTACATCTTGGTCAATTAAGTCTCTGATGTCTGCCTTTGTGATTGCTTCTTTGACTTGTTCTGCGTTTGCTGGATCAATTCTTATTCTTCCAGTTCCAACTTTAGCTACTTTTGATGCTAATGTTTTTTGCATATCTAGTTTCATTTCTTAGGCGCCTCCTTTTTTGGTTTTGATTGTTTTGGTTTTGGTGCTTGCTTAGGCTTTACTTTAGGTTTTTCTTTTGTTTCGGATTTCTTTTCTTCCTTTGGGTCAGCCTTCTTTTCTTCTTTCTTTTTGTCCTTCTTTTCTTTAGCTTCTTCAGCCTTCTTTGCTTTTGCAGTCTTCTTTGTTTTTACTTCTGACCGCTTTTTCTTTCTTTCTACAAGACCGCTTTCAATTTCCTTGATTTTATCTTCAATCATTGGGAAGTTTGAAATGTTTACTTTCATCTTCTTTGCTTCTTGAAGAATTGCAAGTCTCTTTCGGTTTCCAAGAGTTCTTGGAATTAATGCAATTTGATCTTTAGTTATATTCTTTAGTTCTTCGGGAGTTGTGATTGCTACTTCAAGTAATCCGCTTCTTAATCTTCCACGTAATAGTTTTGGAGTTCTGTATCCAACTTTTACAATTACATCGTAGCCTTTTCTTTGTCTTCGCATCTTTGAGTGAACTCCTTTTGGTTTTCTCCAACCCGTTCTACTTAATCTTGCTTTAACATGAGATTCCTGTCTACGGAATTTTGGCATTTTCTTCTTCATTGCAATTTTTTGTGTGATTAATTCTTTCATAGTACTTTACCTGCCTTTTCAGTTATGAATATTCCGTCTTGGAAAACTCTTCGGTCTCGTTTTGTGACTCGAGTAAGTTGTTCCATTCTTGTTGCAGTCATACCAACAAGTTCAATGTCTCTTGAGGATAGTTCTATAACATCTCCATTGATTTTTACATCTACTCCTTGTGGGATTTCTGCTTTTCGAATCTTTTTTCCTCCAAGGAAGTTTTTCAATTCGAAACTGTTTCCTTCTAACTTTGAAGTCATTGGGAAGTGAACTGATGTGATTTTTAGTTTGTATACGAACGGTTCTTCCAAACCTTTTTGCATGTTCTTTAAGTGTGCTGCGAAAGTTCCTACAACTGCTCGCACTTTTGCGTTTGAGGTGTTTCCTGAAACTATGAGTTCATTTCCTTCTTGTTTGAATGTGAGTAACGCTACTTGATATTCTCTTGTTAATGATGCTTCTCCTTTTGATAGTGTGATTCTTTTATTGTCAATGTTTACGTTTATGCCTTCATTTAATGGAACTCTTGATTCCGGTTTTATCTTTTCACCGAAAGGCATTGGAACAACCTTTTTACCCTTACGGTACTTTAACACCGGTTTGAATTTTCCTTGATGTCTAAAGTGTGTTCCTTGGACTCGAGTTCTTCTTGTTGTTGACATTTTAGTGAACGTATGCGATTAATACTCCTCCTTTATTTGCTTCTTTTGATTTGATGTGTGTGATTATTCCGTCTGTTGTTGAAATGAACATTCTTCCGAAGTCTTTTGCTGGAAGATATCTCTTTTCGAACTTTTCATATGTGTCCATAGTAACTGAAAATCTTGGCTTGATTGCTCCAACTTTGTTAATCTTTCCATTTAATTGGACTGTTGTAACGGTTCCTCGAGTTGTATTTTCTGATTTGAAGTCTGCAATGTATCCTTCTTCTTTTAGTAAAGTCATAATTCGTGTTACTACTTTTGAAGATGGGTAAAGTGTTACTTCAGTTTTTCCTCGCAGTGCTGCGTTATTAATTTTTGACAATGCTTGTGCAAGTATATCATTCATCATTTTATCTGTATTTTGTGAAGCCTAGGTCTTGAGCTACTTCTCTGAAACATCTTCGACAGATGTTCAAACCATATCGGCCAATTTTTCCTCCTTTTCTTCCACCGCATCGAGTACATCGAGATAGATTCTTACCATAAGCTCTCTTTTTGATAGAGTTATTTCTAAGGACTTTTCTCTTTCTTGTCTTTGAGAAAGACATCTTCTTTATTCCCGGTAATTTCATTCTACTATTGCTCCCAATTTTTCTTTTGCAAAGTTAATTGCATCTTCTTTTGTGATTCGATGTGATTTTGATATTTTTGCTGGTGCTAATTTTCGCTTCTTTACTCTGAAACCTGGTCGTTTCAAAGTTACTGAAACATTTAATCCGATGATTCCAATTTTTGGATCGTATTTTACTTCCGGAATGTTGATATATTCTGAAATACCAAAACTGAATCCGTTTTCATTGAATTTCTTTGCTGGAACTTCCATGCTTGCTGCTTTCAATAGTCTCTTAAGCAGTTCTTCAGTTCCGTTTCTGATTGTGACTCTTGAACCAATTGCTAAACCTGGTCTAAGTTTCCATGCTGCAATTCTCTGTTTTGCAAGTGCTTGAACTGCTTTCATTCCTGAAATGCTTGAAAGTAGGGTTACTCCTTTTTCAACATTCTTTGGATCTGGACCTGAACCAATGTTTAAAGTAATCTTTTCGATTCTTATTTCTTGCATTGGATTCTTATTTTGAGTTTTTGTTGCTGTTTCCGCCATTTTAGTTTACTGTGATTGAAGCCTTCTTTGTTCCAACTGTAATTAAGTTGTTCAAAGAACTTTCAATAGTCTCCTTTCCTAATTCTAAGACTGCAATCTTTTGTCTTCGAAGTACTCCTGTTTCTTTCAAAGATTTGAATGTTGCTGAATGTCCTGCTCTCTTACCTCGAACGAAATAAACTTGTGCTCCGTTGTCAAATCCAAAGTTTTCTGTGATTTTCTTCTTCTTCAGATCGAACAATACTGATTCTCCAACTTTTATTTTTGTCTTTGAGTCAGTCAAAACATTCCATCCGTTTGACAGATTAATTTGAAGTTTTCCGCCCTTGATGGATGTCTTTTCATTTACTTGAAGTAATAGAGTGTTAGCTTCTTTGTCTGAAATTTCAGTTGCTTGAAGTTTTCCAAGAGTTGTTAGAACAACTCGGTAGTGTTTCTTGACTGTTGGGAATGAGATTACATCGAATAATCCAACTGGGAATCTTGTTTCTCTGTAAAGTTTTCCGTTAACCAAGATTTGTTTTGTATTGATTAAGTATTTCAATTCTCTTTGATTTTCAATCATACCAACTACGTCTCGAAGTAGTACAACTAGCGGAATTCCTTCTGCATTTGTTCTTGGACCTGGCATTGGTTTTGCAATCCATTTAGTTGCTTTACGTGCAACTTGCCATGATCTTGGTGATGCTAATCTGGAAATGTGTCTTTGTTTGCTCATTTTCTAGCTAGTGCCTCCTTTCTTTTTTTGTCTGAAAGTACTGGTGTGATTATTACAACATTTGATGGATGAATTGGATATGCTGAAGTTTGACCATTTGCTTTTACTTGATGTGCTCCATCTACGTAAATTCTTGTCTTCTTTGCATTGATGTCTGTTATTTTTCCCATCTTTCCTTTGAATTGTCCTCTTAGGACTTTTACTGTGTCTCCTTTTCTAACTACCAGACTTCGCTTGTTGTGTTCTTTTCTAAGTGTTTTGCTTAGTGGTGAAGCTAGTAATTTTCTTTTGATGTGTGCTGGTGCGTTGAATATGAATTTTCTTTGCTTTCTGGCTTGAACGCTTGTTCCCCAGTTTTTACTCCATCGATTTTTCATTATAGTAATATGCTTGCCAACTTGCCAACTTGTGACCATCGCAAGGCTACCTCCTTTGCTACTGGACCTTTAACGACTGTTCCTTTTGGTGTTCCCAGTCTTAAGTCCTTGATTATTACTCCCGCATTATCTTCGAATGAAACTCTCATACCGTCTTGTCGTGCATATTCTTTCTTTTGTCTGATAATTACTGCTTGTACAACTTTGTGTCTCATTTCTAGATCTCCAGTTACAACTGAACCTGTAACCAAATCTCCAACTGCTGCACATGCTAGTTTTCGAGTTCTTGATTTGAAACCCTTTACGCTGATAACTCTCATTGAACGTGCACCTGAATTATCTGCAATATTGATTACTGCGCCAAGTGGAATTCCTCTTACAGCTTTTACTTTTATTGGTCTCATTTTCCTTCTCCCATGTTTTCGATAACTATGAATTTCTTAGTCTTACTAATTGGTCGGCATTCTGCAATTCGAACTGTATCTCCAACTTGTGCGTTGATTTCAGCCGGATTATGTGCCTTGACTCGAGATCTTTCTGTTTGATATCTTTCATATTTGTACAAATAGGATCTTCGTTCCCATTCAACATTTACTGTCTTTGTCATCTTTGCTGAGATAACTTTTCCAACAAACGTTCTTCCTCGAGTTGGTGAAACTGTTCTCATTTGATTATCAGATACTTCTTTCTTTGGTGCTGCTTTCTTTACAGTCTTCTTTGGTTTTGTTGTTTTTGCCATTTTATTTCTTTATTCTCTCCCACGGACGTCCGACCAATTCAGTTCCTTGAACCTCGACTTTTGCTTCTTTCAATTTGAACTCGAAAGTTACAAGTCGTTTAAGGATTTTTTTGTCGCCTTTGTCTGTTCGTATGGTGAGTGTTTGTTGGGTTTCATCGATAACTTTTCCTTGGATATTTTTTGACAGTGGGTTAAGTGCTTTTGAAACTCGTGTGTCGAGTCCAATTAACTCATGTCTCAATATGTTTTGTGGTGTTATCATCTTATGTCAATCCCCTCTTCTGGATATCCCATCTTGATTAAAGTTGCCTTTGCACGCTCACGTTGGTCTCCTTGAAGTTCGATTGATCGTCCTTTCAAAGTTCCACCTGTTGCAAGTCGAGACTTAAGATCTTTAGCCAAAGCTTTTACATCGACTGAAGAGTCGAAACCTTCGATGACAGTCATTGCTTTTCCAAACCTTCGCCGGTCCACTCGAATTCGAATGGATTGCTTTTCTTTGGATATGTTTTCAATGGTGCCAAGATCTTTAGGCAAACCTGTTAATGGGTCTATATCACTCATTATTTGCTAGTTACCTCCTCTTTATTTACTGTAAGGATTCTAGCGATTGTTCGCTTAATTTCCTTGATTTTTCCTGGATTCTCAGGAACTCGTCCTGATGCTTTTTGGGAATATAATTTTGCAAGTTCTCGTTTTAGATCTGACATGCTTGCTTCTCTGGCTTTCATTTTCTTTTCTCTGATGTCTTTCACTCTAAGTATTGCCATTATTTTTTAGTCTCCTTCTTTTTTGCAGCGGGTTTCTTCGCCGGAGTTTTTTTAGCTGCGGTTTTCTTTGCAGGTGCTTTCTTAGCTACTGTTTTTGTTTCTTTTTTTGGTGCTGATTTCTTTACTGGTTTTTCTTCAACCTTTTCTTCCTTTACTTCTTCAACTGTTGGTTCATCTGCTTTTTCGATTGTGCTTTCTGCATCAACAATTGTGATTTTATCTGGAAGCGGTGTGTCGGCATGCATTATTGTTACTGCTACACCAACGGTTCCTTTCTTAAGAACTGCGTCTTGGTGTGCTTTGTCAAGTAAGTTATCTGAAATGAATCCACACTTCTTCATGTATCCGTCATAGAATCTCCATTTTCTTGAACGTGCTCCAGGAATTGGACCGTCAATAACGATTTCTACTCCAAGTGCTCCGGAGTTCATAATTCTTCCAAGTTCTCGGTAACCGATTCCTTTGAATCGTGATGGTCCGAATCTTTCAAGTTCAGATGCAATCTTTGTTGCGACAACTGCAGCACTTGTGTATGCGTCAGGTATTTCTGAAGTTTCGATTTGTGGATTTTCAAGTTTGAATTTGTTCTTTAATTTGTTTGTTAGTCCCTTAATTGTGGAACCTCCTCTTCCAATAATTATTCCTGGTCGAGTTGTGCTGATTACGATTCTTTCACCTAATGGAGTTTTTTCTACACTAACGTTTCCAATTTCTGCTCCTTTGTTGAAATTTTCTCCGATAGTTTCCTTTATTCTAAGTTGCTTCATTCGCTCCTTGATGAATTCTCGTTCAATCATTTCTTTGTCTCCTTTGGTTTTGATTCTGATTTAGGTTTTTCTTCAGCTTTCTTTGGTTTTTCCTTCTTTGTTTCAGCCTTTTTTGCTGGCTTTTTCTTTTCAACCTTTGGTGCTGCTACAAGTTCAACATGAGTTGTTCTCTTAAGACCTTGGATTCTTCCGTATCGGTGTCTCTTTCCAGTCATGTGTGCAGCTGCGTGTACAAGTATTAATTCTCCAGTTAGACCTTTATTTTCTGCATTTGCTTTCAATGATTCTAACATTGGAATTATGTATCTTGCTGCTTTTTCTGGGAATCGTCCTGCTGCGAAATCTCCTTTTCGGTGAGGTGTGTCTTTGTTGTACCGCTTGTATGGTACTGGAGTTTTCAACTTTTGAACATCTTGTAGCAATGCGATTGCTTTGTCTACAGGTCTTCCTCGAATGTGATTTGTAACTTCGTATGCAATTTTCTTAGATACAGGTAAGTTAGTTCCGATTACTTTAGCCATTGTTTTTCCATCGTATGTCTGCATGCTAATTCCTCTTGCCATTATTTCTTACCTTGGTGTTTGGAACTCTTTGTAGCTCCGACTCCAGTTCCCTTGTGAGATGCAATCTTTCGAGTTTGAACGAATTCTCCGAAATAGTAACCAAGCATTTCTTCGTTAACTATTAATGGAACAAATTTTCGTCCGTTGTAAACTTCGATTGTTTTCCCAACCATGTTTGGAGTGATTATGATATCTCTTCTGTGAGTTCTTAGCTTTGGTTTTCCCTTTTCTAGCTTTTCCATGAACTTTGTTTGGTGTTCTGGAACTCCTCTTCGAATTGATCTTCGTTTTCGTGATTTTAGTAATTCACCGAATTGTTTAATGTCGAGCTGTTGAAGCTCTTCAATTGTCTTTCCTCTGAATTTGAATATTTTTTCTACCATTTTACTTCTTCTTTCCTGTTCGTCTTGCTGCGATGTGTCCTACTTTCTTACCTGGAGGTAAGTTTCGTGGAACCGTTGTGGAATATTTACCCATACCCATTTGTTTAGGTCGAGTTCCACCGTGTGGGTGGTCTACTGCGTTCATTGCTGCACCTCGAACTTTTGGATATTTTAATCCTCGAGCCTTCATTGCATAGAACTTGTTACCTGCTCTTACAAATGGTTTGTTTGTTCGTCCAGCACCAGCGATTGTTCCAACTGTTGCGAAACATCGTTCGTGAAGAACTATTTTTTTCTTTGAAGGAAGTTTTACTGCGATTCCGTTTCCTTCTTTTCCAATTACTTGCGCTGCTGCTCCGGAAGTTCTTACGTATTTACCTCCGTCGCCTGGAACTCTTTCAAGGTTGAAAACCATTGTTCCCGCTGGCAAATCTTTGAGCATCATTATATTTCCATTCCCAAGGTTTGAGTCTCCCATGGAAATATTTTGTCCTACTCGCACTCCAAATGGTGCAGGCATTAAAGCTAAATCTCCGTTTGTGTATTCAACAACCATTAGTGGGCTGTTGTGCATTACGGATTGAGTTAAATCGATAATTCTTCCGTGAAGTACTTCTCCGGAATTTGAAGGATAGCTTAATCTTCCTAGAGACCGGTGGCTAGGTGTCTTGTGGATTGAACCTTTTCCTCTTCTCTGTTGTCTTAATCGCTTTCCCATTTTATATTAGTCCTAGTTTGGATGTTACATCAACAGCTAATGTTGATGGATCGAGTCTTACGTAGGCCTTTTTAACTCCTTTCATGTCGTTTAGAGTTCGTACGTTTGATACTTTTACTTTGTACTCTTTTTCGATTGCCCATTTGATTTGTGATTTAGTTGCTGCTTTTGCAACTGCGAATATTAGTGTGTTTTCAGCTTCGATTGCTCGGACTGCTTTTTCTGTTGCCAGAGGATACTTCAAAATGTCAAATACATCGTTACCTTTCATTTTAGTTGAATAAATTTTCCTCCTTTAATTTCTTGATTGCGTCTGAACTCCAGACAGTTGTTCTTCCAGTTTGTCCACCTGGTGCAAGTAATTCTGCGTTCAAGTTGTTTACAACTACTACATCAATTCCTGCAAGGTTTTCTGCTGCAATCATTGCTGGACATGCTTTGCTGAATATCATAAGTGGTCCGACTTTTGTCTTGTATTTTCTTCCTCTTCGAGTTCCGACTCCTGCTCGAACTTTCTTTGATTTTGCTCTGACTAATTCTTTGTCAAGCTTGTTTGAATTTAATGACTTTTCAACATCTTTTGTTTTCTTTAATGCTTCAAGTTTTGCGTCAATTATTACATATTTTGAAGCTGCGATTGCTGAACGGATTGCTTTTCTTCGTTCCTTCTTGTTGATTTTTAATAATGTATTCTTATCTGAGGTTGGTGCGAATGCTTTTCGTCCGCCAATTGCGTTTGCTACGAATGCTCCGACCCATCTGAATTGACTTCCTCGAGTCCATAAGTGTTTTCTTCGAATTCTTGAAATTCCTTTACCGTATGTTGTTTTGAACTTCTTTCTTCGCTTTGGAGTTGTGTAACCTTGTCTTTTACCTGCCATTGGATCGTGTCCATAAGCTTGTTTTCGACTTAATTGTAATACTCTGACTGCTTTTCGAATAAGATCTTCTCGTAGCGGTTCAACAAATTGGATAGGTAATTCTATCTCGGATGTTTTTCCACCGTTGACTCTTAATACTTCTGTCTTTTTCATTATCTTTGTTGTGCAATTGTAGATATGTCTACATTGTCAAGTGCTGGGAAGACATTTGATCGTCTTCGCTTTGCGAATGTTAATCTTACAAGCCTCTTTTTTGGACCTGGAAGACTTCCAGAAAGTAATGCATATTTACCTTTTACTTCTCCGTATTTTACGAATCCACCTTTTGGTGTTACTGGTGTTTCTTCAGCAGTTCCAATCTTCAAGATTTGTTTGCTGAATTCAGTTCGATTGTGATATCCCATTTGTCCTGGGTGTGGGACTCTCCAAGTTTTAGCCATCCAGTTACCTAGTGTAGCTACTTTTCTTCGTCCGTCACTGTGAGATTTTCTGTGTAGAATAGATACTCCAAATCTCTTAACTGATCCTTGGAATCCTTTCCCAGTTGTTACTGCGTGTACATCTACTAATTGTGATTCTGGAAAGATGTCTTCAATTTGAACTTCAGTTCCTAGAATTGATTTTGCATATTCGAATTGTGCATTGACGTCTTTTCCGCCGATTGCCAATTCCATTACGTCTGGTTTCTTTTTTGAAATTGCAGTTTCACTTGGATTTGTGTACGCAAGAACTCTAACTTCAGAAGCCTTTGGTAAAAGTTCAGCTAGCTTTTCTGGATTAGCTCTTTGTTTTGGTAAGTCTAATCTCTTTGCTAGTTTTAGATCAAGATTGTCAGCAAATGATTCTGCCATTACTTTCTTACCGTAATTGTCAGATGAATATAATCGGATGTTAAAAATGTTAATTGAAGGTGTTTCAAGAATTGTTACAGGGACTCGGATTTCCTCTCCCTTTGTTGGAGATTTTGGTCGGTTGTCAACAAAATTTATGTGAGTCATACCCGCCTTATAGCCGGCAAACCCTAATAGCTTTACATCAGAAATTCTGTTCCAAGATCGAATTCGAGGAGTTTCTCTGTTGGCTTTCTTTCTATGCCAATACTGTAGGCTTCCTCTTCTTGGTCTTCGTCTGAATCCTGCTGAACTTCCCATTTTTTATTTATTCGATTGTAAGGTTGTGTTTTTAAACCTTCTGTTGTGTGTTTTTGAGAGTTTATAGTTCTTAATAATCTTGCTTTCGCGACAGAATTCTAGATACAATGTAGGGGTAATAAGGGTTGTAATGATGTGTTTATATAAGTTTTGGTTTAAAAGATTGGAAATATGTAAACTTCGACATATGCTCCGATTAATATTGCAATCATTCCGCCTGCTGCTAAAATCATTGCATCTTGTAATACGTGCCTGAACTCTGATGATTGAGTTTCATGATTCTCAATTGCTGCTGACAGAATTCCTCCTGCGATAGATGCTGCAAAAAATCCAAGGAATTCTAGGCTTGCGTGAGGTAAGAATTTCCACATACTTGCTCCTTGTGATGCTAAAAACACTCCCAGTACTGACGCATTCCACGTTAGTATCATTAATGCACCTGCTCCGTAGATTAGAGACAGGATTAGTGCCAGGATTACTATTTTTAGATTATTGAATAAGATTGCATAGAAGTGGTTTTGGCTTGCAAAACTACCCAAAACTGATGAAAATACTCCAAATTGGTTTCCAAATAGTGCGTTGTGCATCTGATCTGGGAGAAATAATGCTCCAACGAAGTATGTTAGGAAGATTCCTGCATAGAAAAAGAAGAAATATTCCATTGCGTACTTGTTTCTTGAAAGCATTTGCCTTATGTTGTGTGATGTTTTTTCCTCTCTTTCTTCTTGAACCATTAATGTCCTGAAGAACGGCACCGCAGCTATGAGTATGAAGAATATTGACGCTAAAGATGCATCGTCAGGGAATAAGTTGTACCCCAGCGTTAGTCCTATAACTGAAATTAGTGCTCCGAATAATGTTGATTTAAAATAGCTACCACGATAGTGATCGGGTGAGATTAACTTTTCTAAAACCATTTATTCAGTTTCTCCGTCAATTATATCAGGAATTCCGTTTCCCGTAGTATCTGGACAATTTCTGAATTCCCCTGAAAGCGTTTGATCGGTTATCCAATTCAATACCAGTAGTCCTTCTGTTGCAGGATCTGAGACTACAGCTCCCATTCTACTTTGAATTGTTGTTGGAGCGTCAGTTGAGGTAGAGATTGTAACTGTTTGTGTTGAAGTTCCTACATGATTGTTTCTAGACTCTTCGACTGTAAGTGTTACTTCATATGTTCCTGGACGAGTGTAGATATGTGATGCCAAGTGTAGATTTGCCATTTTGTCGATTTTTGAAAGTGTATATCCGTCACCGAAATCCCAGCTGTAAAATATTATTGTTGCTCCAATATCTGGAACTGTTGATGCTGAAGCATCAAATTGTACTGGTGTTCCTACAACTCCTGGATTTGGAATTATTGAAAAGTCTGCAACTGGAGGTTTATAGAACTTGTCGAATCCTGAAATATGGTATGCTCCGCTAAGTGAGTTTCCCGATCTTAGTGTCTCTGCAATATTCATAATTCCGTCTGCGTTGGAATCTTGGAATAGTTCTGGGCATTCTGTTTGATCTGAAATGCCGTCTCCATCATGATCTGAACCTGCTGGATCCATGAAGAATGTTGCTAGAGCGAAATCGCTTGGATTATCGTATGATTCATGAGTTTGGATATTGAAAAATTGTCCTGTTGGTGCAAAATTGGTTATAATTAGTAAAACTGCTAGTACTGCTAGCCCAATAATTGTATATTTTATTGTACCGCTAGATTGTTTGGACTTTCGTCTCCTGGCCATTGATTATTGATGCGATTAATTTAATATAAAGATTTCCTAGAAAATTAGTTTGGGTTTTGTGATGGAAGTTGGACATATTCTTTTGGTTTTTTGAATTTCCTCCACATCATGAATCCGCCAACAACCAATAGTAGTGATATTGCAGCAATAATTGAGTATTTTAATCCTGAACCTTCTTTAGACGGTGTTTTATCAGGC
>CAZYQG010000003.1:0-25650 GCA_964649785.1 Candidatus Woesearchaeota archaeon
ACCATTATAAATGCTACTAAAGTGTAACGAATTAGTTTACGTAAGTTGTTCATAACATAAGTTAACAAAATACATTTTTAAGATTGTTCATCTCGCAATCTTCTTTCAAGTTGAAGTTTGTATTTCAAATTAACCAATCGATAAGGTGACTGATATACTTTTACCAAAGCGTCCTCAATCTTTTCCATCTCCGCCATCAAAATAACGTCCAACTCATTTCGAGAACCATTCTCTTCATCATTAATCATATACTCTAAATTCCCTGAAGTATTTGGAATATTAATACTGCCATTAATATTAACTCGAGTAAAAATCTGAGCAGTTGGAATTAAATCACCCAACATCTGAGCTACATACTCTTCTGGAATAATTCCTTGAGTTGCTTCATTCAAGGGAGAATTCAATCGTGTTCGGCGCTGACCTTTTCTCCTTAATTTACGCATATACCAGGCTCGATTTTTAACTGGCGCTACAACCTCTGGAGAAAGAACTGAGAATAATTCAGAATGTTTTTTCTCTTTTCGAATATTTGAAAGTATTCTCTCCAGACGCACTGCCTCAAATTTATTGGAACCATAAATCAAATCAAGTTCATCAATCGCAGATAAATTCACATTTCCAACAGAATGATTTTTATCGAATCCAATTGCACCGCTATAAATTTTTGGTTCACCTAGTTCTCGAGAAGTTAAATAATCTTCAAGAGTTTTAGATCGCTCAACCGTATTGGTCAACGTTGTGTCTCGAATTGCACCAGTTTTAACTTCCAAAAAAAGAAATCCATAGTCTTGTCGCAAAGCATTATCGAAAGCCGCAGTAAGTTGCTTTGAAAACGCCATTAATTAGAAATCGCGCTACGTAGTTATAAAAAAATATAGTCTCAAGAAAACAGTTTACCGAACTAATCCTCTACCTTTTTTACCAGCAGAAGTTAATCCTCGGAATGCTCTTGAACGATTAGATGAACTCTTCACCCAATTCAGTTTCTTATCTGAAAGAATTACTGGATGATCTCTATCAACAAAAATTATTTCGTACCAGACTCTCTTTCCATCTTCTCCAACCCAGTAAGAATTCAAAACTTCTGCGTTTGGATATTTTCGAGCAGCTCTTTTTTCTAGAAGTGCTTGCTTGCTTTGAGATGGAGTGTATCTTCGGTAATATCGTTTAGGTCTTCGACCACCTGCGAATCGAGGTCGTCTAGTTGTTCCCTTAGTCATACTTGCTCGTACAACAAAAATTCCTTGTTTAGCTTTGTACCCAAGTGCTCGAGCTCTATCAAGTCGAGTTGGTTTAGAAATCTTTTCAAAAGCCGGTCTGCTACGAAGATAAACTAACCATTCGCGCCATGCGTCAGAACCAAAATGTTCTTTCGGTCTTTTCCAAAGCTTTTGTAGATACTTATACATTGCCATACTCTGACTTTGTAACAGCTTTTATAAAGATTGTGATAAGACTGGACTAAAACAACTTATAAAAACATCCAGGATATAGAAAAGCATGGTCCTAATAACTGCTCAGGAAATTATTGATTTGGCTATTCTGACGGCAGCTCTCGGCTATATTTTCTCAGGATTCATAAAAAGACCAAGAGATATTCTAGATTATTTGAGACCTTTTCCGGCTTTCGATGACATAAAATATGCTGCAATGATTGTGGCACCGGCAGTAATATTACACGAGCTTGCTCACAAAGGAGTTGGATTATTTTTCGGATTTGATTCAGTTTTACATATTAGTGTTTGGGGTTTGGGAATTGGAGTAATGCTAAGATTCATCCGTTCACCAATAATATTCTTCATTCCAGCATTCGTTACAAGCACGGCAGCGCATAGTTTCCCCGAACAATTTGCCTTCTTGGCGCTAGCTGGACCTGCAGCAAATTTCGCATTATATTGGCTATCAGACTGGGCGCTTCTAAGTAAAAGGTGGCCAAAACATAACAATGCCTTCATAATTTCGAGACGTATTAACTTATGGTTATTAATCTTGAACATGATCCCATTCGGATTCTTCGATGGAGCAAAAGTTTTAGCAGGGAATTCAACACTTTACTTCAGTGCATTGATTATTGGAGGAATTTTGATTAACAGAAACGAGAAGAAATGGAAGAATTATTCGCTGAGATTTTAGTAACTGGGAAAGTACAGGGAGTTTTCTATAGAGCTCACACAAAAAGATTTGCATTAGAACTTGGACTAAAGGGATATGTTCAGAATCAAGACGATGGAAGTGTGAAAATTATTGCCCAAGGAACTCAACCAAGGATAAAAGAGTTGGAACTTTGGTGTCATCAAGGTCCAAAGCTTGCAAGTGTGAAAACCGTTCAGATTCAGTACACGAAACCTCAGGAAGAATTCACGACTTTTGAGAGAAGATAAACCTATACTCACATAAAGTAATTACAAAAATAGATGCTCAACCAGATAAACCAATTTAAACGAAAATCCATTCTGAAAGTTACCTCGGAGCAGTTATATCTCTCCAACTATTACTATAATGGAATATGAAAATCCCCCGGCAGAGTCAACAATCGCAACTCAGGGAATAGTAGTTAATCGAGTTTTTACTAAACCTGAAACCTCAGTTTATGATATGTTTGCTTATGATCTTAGATCCTCAACAA
This sequence comes from Candidatus Woesearchaeota archaeon, assembly GCA_964649785.1. Classification (GTDB taxonomy): domain Archaea; phylum Nanobdellota; class Nanobdellia; order UBA10117; family ARS21; genus JAAZWY01. Next base: position 2,627 of record CAZYQG010000003.1, read on the forward strand.
TTCGAAATCCAGATGGATCTGTGGTCTTTGACATGAAAAATGTTGAAGTTCCAAAACAATGGTCTCAGATTGCAACAGATATTCTTTCTCAGAAATATTTCAGAAAGGCGGGAGTTCCAGAAATTGGTTCAGAAAGCAGTATCAAACAAGTAGTCCATCGAATGGTTGGATGCTGGACTGATTGGGGAACAAAATTCGGATATTTCAATTCAAGTAAAGATTCAAAAGCCTTCTACGAAGAAATGGCCTTTATTTTATTAAATCAAATGGGTGCTCCAAATTCTCCACAATGGTTTAACACGGGATTAAATTACGCATACGGAATTACTGGAAACCCACAAGGACATTATTATGTTGATCCAAAAACAGGAACCTTAACTCAATCTCCAGATGCATATTCAAGACCTCAACCTCATGCATGTTTCATATTATCGGTTAGGGATGATTTAGTAAACGAAGGGGGAATTTTTGATTTGGTTACAAGAGAAGCAAGAATTTTCAAATATGGTTCTGGAGTAGGAACAAATTTCTCATCAATTCGAGGTAAAGGTGAAACTCTTTCCGGTGGAGGAAGTTCTTCAGGATTAATGTCATTCTTGAAGATCAATGATACTTCCGCAGGTTCAATTAAATCTGGTGGAACAACTCGAAGAGCTGCAAAAATGGTTATCTTAGATATTGACCATCCCGAAATTGAATCCTTCATTAAATGGAAAGCTTCAGAAGAAGACAAAGTTGCAAGTCTCGTAGCAGGAAGTATTGTATGTAAAGAACATACAAATAATATTTTGAAAGAAGCAAACAAACACGGATTAAACCTGACAGAAAATACAAAGTTAAGAGCTGCAATTCGAAATGCCAACAATGCAAAAGTTCCAGTTCAATTAATTCTAAGAGCTTTGGAATTGGCGAAGCAAGGTGTTGGAAAACTAGATATGAGTGAGTTTGATACTCATTATGAAGGTGAAGCATACATTACAGTTTCAGGACAAAACAGTAACAACAGCGTCAGAGTAAATAATGATTATATGGAAGCATTACAAAATAATGCAAATTGGCAATTAAAAAATCGAACAGATGGAAAACTCTTCAAAGAAGTACCAGCACAAAAGTTGTGGGATGATATTGCAATGAGTGCGTGGGTTAGTGCAGATCCAGGATTACAATTTGACTCAACAATAAATGAATGGCATACTTGTCCAGTCAGTGGAAGAATTAACGGAAGCAATCCTTGCTCAGAATACATGTTCATTGATGATACTGCTTGTAATTTGGCAAGTATTAATTTAGATAAATTCTACGATGATGAAACAGGTACTTTCAATATTGAGGCATATAAACACGCAACAAGATTATGGACCGTAGCATTAGAAATTTCAGTTTTAATGGCTCAATTTCCAAGCAAGATTGTTGCTCAACAAAGTTTTGATTATAGAACTTTGGGATTGGGATATGCAAATATTGGTTCATTACTAATGAAGATGGGAATTGCTTATGATTCAGATAAGGGTCGAGCAATCGCCGGAGCATTAACTTCAATTCTATGTGGAGAATCATATTCAACATCTGCAGAACTTGCAGGGAATCTTGGAGCTTTCGCAGAATACGAAAAGAACAAAGATGCAATGCTGAGAGTTATTCGAAATCATAGAAGGGCTGCTTATGATGCAAAAGCAGAATCTTACGAAAATCTTTCAATCTTACCAACGGGAATTAATCAAGAACTATGTCCAAAGGATTTATTGAGTGCGGCTCAAAATTCCTGGGATAAAGCATTAGAACTTGGACAAAAAAATGGTTACCGAAATGCACAAGTTACTGTAATTGCCCCAACTGGAACAATTGCATTAGTAATGGATTGTGACACAACTGGAATCGAACCAGAGTTCTCAATTGTAAAATTCAAGAAACTTGCAGGAGGAGGATATTTCAAGATTGTAAATAATTCTCTTAAGTCGGCCCTAAAGAAATTAAACTATTCTGAAGATCAAATTAGAGCAATTGAAAAATATTGTATAGGTCACGGAACTTTAGCAGACGCACCATATATTAATCATCAAACTTTAAGAGAAAAAGGATTCACTGATGAGCAACTAAATAATTTAGAAGATGAAGCTTCAAGAGCTTTTGATATTAATTTTATGTTCAATCAACACGTTCTGGGAAAAGATTTCTGTAATAATGTACTTGGACTTAGTGATGAGAAACTAAACAATCCAAAATTAAATATTTTAAATGAGCTTGGATTTTCAACTGAACAAGTCGATGAAGCAGATGAATACTTATGCGGAACAATGACTGTTGAAGGTGCACCTCATTTGAAAGGTGAACACTATTCTATTTTCGACTGCGCAAATAAATGTGGAAAGAAAGGAAAGCGATTCATTAAGCACAGCGCTCACTTAAAGATGATGTCAGTGACACAACCTTTCATTTCCGGAGCAATAAGTAAAACAATAAACATGCCAAGTGATGCAACAATTGAAGACATCAAAAATGCATATTTCGATAGTTGGAAATATTCAATCAAGGCAGTTGCACTTTACCGAAATGAAAGTAAATTAAGTCAACCTCTCTCAACTGGAAAAGGATTCAACAAAGAGTTTGAAAACATATTCAAAGAAGAAACTGTTTCAGAACAAGTAAGAGGTGAAAAGGTAACAAATTATATTGAACAAATTTCAAATCATAAAATTGGGCCTCAAGATTTATACGTTCACTCGCACGTTAGTCCTAAAGGTCAACTAGTCGGATTAAGACTTGTAATGCCAAAAACAAATCCAAGTAATCAAGAAATGCTGGACTTTGTAAGTAAAACAATTAGTTTCTCATTAGCAAGAGGATATCCTGTTCAAGATGTAGTCGAAGAATGTTTTGCTGAATGGTCAGATCATCCGATTCTCAGAAAGATTGAAGAAGTTCTAAGTGGCCAGCACATTCAAGGAATTGTACAAACTCGACTAACTCCGAATAAAGAAAAAGTAGTCGAAGCTGATGTGGAAGAAGAAAGTTCGGATGCAATTAAAGCAATGGGATATACTGGAAATAAATGTAAAGAGTGTGGTGCAATGATGATGAGACAAAACGGTTCATGTGAGTTGTGTGATGTTTGTGGTGCAACAAGCGGCTGCTCTTAATAATGTCAATTTCTACAAAGACTGGTGATAAAGGAGAAACATCCTTATTTGATGGGAGTAGAATTTCAAAAGGTTCAAGAAAAATAAACTCAGTCGGATATATCGACGAATTAAATTCTGAAATTGGTTTAATTGTTTCAAAAACTTATTCCGAGGAATTTAAATCTGAATTGAAAATAATACAAAATGAATTATTTGTAATTGGGTCAGATCTGGCAACGCCAATGAATACTCGAGAGACAAAACGATTACAAGAAAGACATCTTCAACGAATTGAAAAAAACGTTGAGGAATATGAGTCAAAGGTTGATATTACAAATTTCGTTTTGCCGGGAGGAACTGAAATTGCATCACTACTCCACATCGTAAGAACTCAATCAAGAAATGTTGAAAGAAAAATCGTTCGAGTTTCAGAAGTAGAAGAAATAAATCCAATAATTATAAAATATCTAAATCGTCTATCAGATTTATTTTACTTAATGGCATTATATGAAAATAGGAATCAAGGAAAAAAGGAATTGCCAGTAGATTTCGAGATCTAAAAGAAACTCAACAAACCTTTGTACAAATGTATAAGCATAATTGTTTTCACCATAGCATCAACAATAAACATATCAAAACTAACCATGAGCAAAAACATCGCTGCCAACAAATCTGCAAGTCCAAAGATCTTAACTAACATCTACTTTCTTTAGATCATTAATTTTTATTCTTTTCTGTTCCATAGTATCTCTATCTCGTAAAGTTACCGTATCATCCTTAAGAGAATCATAATCGACAGTTATACAGTGCGGTGTTCCTCTTTCATCCTGCCGTCTATATCTTTTTCCAATTGAACCGCTAACATCAAGCAAGCATCGATAATTCTTAGAGAGTTCTTCGTAAACTTCTCGCGCTTTCTCTGGCAAACCATCTTTATTTTGTAATGGAAATACTGCAAACCGAACCGGTGCTAATTCTTTAGGAATACGCCAAATAACTCGAGTGTCATTTCCAACTTTTTCATCATCCAAGAATATATCAATCAAAGAATAAACAATTCTGTCTGAACCGAATGCTAATTCAATAATATGTGGAGTTTCTCCATCTGCTTTCAACTTCTGTCCTGAAGCTTTAGAATGTTGAATTAAATCATAATCATTTCTATCAGAGATTCCTGCAATTTCAACCCAACCAAAACTATCTGTTTTGAATTCCAAATCCCACGTATCATTTGAGTAGAATGCTTTCTCATCATCGTGGTGTTGACGATAACGAACTCGATCAGCAGGAAGACCTAATCGATTAACAAGTTCTTGCGCCAATGAAAGTGACCAAGCAAATGCTTTATTTTTAATCACACTTTTCTTCAAAGCGCTCTGTAAAGTAATCGCATCCCAACCTTTCTTTTCAAGTTGAGCTTTGCTAGACCAAAACTGAAGTTTAACATCTTTAACTTTGTCAAAGTCTTCAAACTCGTGTTTCATGCTTTCAAACAAAAATAGCTGCGATTCAAATTGAGTAAACTCTCGACCACGAATAACGTTCTGTCGCGGAGAAATCTCATTCCGGAAAGACTTTCCAACTTGATAAATTTTCATCGGCATTTTTTTCCTGAAATACTCAAAATAATTTCTAAAGGGTAGGTAAGTTGTTGTAGCAGTTTCGGGACGAGAATAAGCTTCAATATCTGTACCGATAGTTGTCTTCATCATCAAATTATGATTCTCAATATTCATCTTCAGAGCTTTGCCATTTGGAGATTTAATATCATATTTCTTAATCAATTTCAATAACGCCTCAGCATTCAAAGAACCAACATTTTCTTCATCTGGGTTCATTCCGTTCTCAAGCATATATTCTTCAATCAATTTATCGGCTCGGAAAATATTATTCTTCTCATCTCGAATTAAAGGATCAGTAAAACCTGCAAGATGTCCTGAAGCTTTCCATTCTTGAGATGGAGCAATTATTGGAGTCTCAACTTCCCAGAATTCTTGAGCATCAAAAATCGATCTAAGTAAATCTTCGACATTTGTCTTAAGAGCTTTTCCCATTGGCCCATATGTGTAAAAACCAGCTAAACCGTTGTATATTTCGGGTTCAGGTCCCCATATGAAACCATTCTTCTTGGCAAAAGAAGATACGTCTCTTGGCATAAAACTAATTGAAGGAGAATCTATTAAAACATTTCCAAATTTTGGTAAGACTTAAATATGAGAATTATAATAGCTATATATGGCCTTACAAATCATACCCCCTATTATTATGGGACTTATAGCTGCAGCCGTAGATATTGGTTTTATGATTGGAGACCTATCTGGAGATGCAAAGTCAACTTTAGCACATGGTGCAAGCTCACTCGTCTACTTAATTGCACTATCTTTTGTTGCATTTAATATAGATCTTGCTACAAACTCAGGCTTTTTGCCAGCATTCTTCCAAAATCAAATTGCAGTTCTAATAATTTTGGCACTTGTTGCTGCAGTAGTAGTACATGCAAAATCTGCAGTATTTAAAAAAGCTCGTGGTCAAGGAACACACATGACTTGGATACACAGTTTTGTAATTGGTATCGTAGTTGCTGCTTCGCCATTTATTTGGCCACTAGTTGAAGGATATCTACCTTTCTAATATGAAATTTTTTGACCAATTGAGTGTGCCTACAGTTCTAAAAAGACGAGCTCGCTCTAATAGAATCTCATTGAGAGTCAATGAAGAAGGTCTAAGAATTAACGCAGGAAAACATATACCAACTACTGAAATTGAAAGATTTGTACTAAAAAAGTCCGCATGGATTAACAAACAGTGGCAAAAATACGAGTTAGTTATGAATGAAGACGGATGTCTACATCTTGGGGAACTAAAACCTCTGGAATTCTTTGAAAATAGTGATTTGGAATCTTTCTATAGGGAAGAAACTGAACGAATTATTGAAGGATTGCTTGAAATCCATAATGAGAATAATGAATACGAAATAAATCAAGTATTCATTAAAGGTCAAAAAACTAGATGGGGTTCTTGCTCATCAGCAGGAAATCTTAATTTTAACTGGCGTTTGGCCATGGCTCCAACTGAAGTAATTGAATATGTAGTTATACATGAGTTGTGTCATAGAAAAGAAATGAATCATTCTAAGGAATTCTGGCGATTAGTTCAAGAAAAATGTCCGGAGTTCAAAAAACACAAGGCTTGGCTCAAGAGAAATCAGTTCAGGCTCAGTATTTAATCTATTGAACAAATCAATAAAAACCAAAGAAACTAATCAAAATATGGCTAAAAAGACTTCTAAAAAAGAACAGTCGATGGAAGAACTATTCTCTGATTTGGATTTCACTGACGATGAAATGGTTGTAGCTCAGAAAATTGCTGCAGAATTTATGCGTCAAGATGATCCTGAACAATATGAGGAAGTAAGTAAAGAAAAAGACAGTAAAGTGTTCAAAGATATTCTTGTAGATTTATTCAATTTCGGAAAGAAACGAGAATTGCGACATAAATTAGAACAAATTGAAAAACTGGTCAAAGAAGCACAGAAATTAATGTAGTTTTCTTGAATTCCACTCTTGAACCCACTTAACAATAACTAAAGGATTATCTGATAGTCCTGACTTAATACTTTCATCATAAACTTGTGTTTTCTCACAAATTTTACATTTGAGTTTTGATTTAACGTTAATTGAACGTCTTTCAGAACCTACTGCGCGTTTGCAATTTCTACAAACCCATCCAAGATAGACACTCATGGTCGTCTCCAAGAAACTTCAAAATAGCTAACTCCATTTTCTGAATCTACAATTCCAACCAAGACATTTTTCTTAGTGGAATTTGCAACTCGCGCCATTCCAGACATTTCTTTCCAAGACGACTTGGCATTTTCTTTGGTAGAAAACACTAACCACTTTGCATGAGTTTTTCCAGGTCTTGAACCTTTGTCATAAACTCTAAAATCACATCCAAACTTCAAACCACTCTTAAGAATATATCCTCGATTTCGCAAATCTCTGAAAACAGCATATCTTTCTTCAAAATTCTTATTACTTCGATTAAATTTTCTACGTAGATTATCAAAACTAACATCTACATCAATTTTATTCTTCTCTACAAGATAAAGTGCTTCTTCAGAACTTAATTCAATACCGCCTTGCTTATTCAAAGTACCAAAAACACTACGATCAAATAGAGAACTCGTGCTGAGCACGACCTTATTTCCAATTAGGGTTCCTTTTTCCATTGTTTTTCAAGAAGTACCCCTTCTGAACTGTTGCTCGAGAAGTTAGAGTCTTCGTGTAAAAAAGTTATTCTTTTATACATTAAAAGGATTATGTATCAACATGAAGCTAAAGATATTAGGAACTTCCTCTGCATTCCCAACAAAGGACAGAAATCAGACAGCAGGTCTATTTACCTACTCGGGAGAGTCTTTTTTATTTGATTGTGGAGAAGGAACACAAAGACAAATTAGAATCGCGAGAGAAAATCCGCAAAAAATTACAAAGATTTTCATTTCTCACTGGCACGGAGATCACGTTCTTGGACTCCCAGGTTTACTAATGAGTATGGCAATGAACCAACGAAAAACTCCATTAGAAATTTACGGACCAAAAGGAACTGATAAAAAAATCTCAGCAATTATGAAAGCTTACGAGCACGAAAAACTTAGTTACAGATTAATAATTAATGAGCTTTCAAATATAAAACTCAAAACAATTTGTGAAACTGATAGATACAAAATCAGTGCATTAAAACTTAAACATCCAATTCCATGTTTTGGATATTCATTTGAAGAAAAAACTCGACTTAGAATTAATACTGATTATCTGAAAGCTAAAGGAATTCCAACTCAACATCTGGGACTAAAAAGATTACAAAGAGGAAAAGATGTTGTGATTGAAGGTAAAAAAATCAAAGCAAAGGATGCAACTTACGCTAGACACGGAAAGAAATTTGCAATAACTATTGATACTGCTTATTACGCTCCAATTGTTGAACTCGCAAAGGATGCAGATTTGTTTGTTTGTGAAGCAACTTTTTCAAATAAAGTAAAAAGTTCAGCAGAAAAGGGTGGTCACATGACTACTAAAGAGGCAGCAAGACTCGGAAAACAAGCAAAAGTTAAACACTTAGTCCTGACTCACTTCTCACAAAGATATAGATCAACTAAAGAATTACAACAAGAAGCCAAATCAGTTTTCAAAGGAAAATTGACAATGGCAAAAGATTTCATGGAAATTAAGATCTAGATTGTTCTGCTTCCCATTCTGCAACCATTTGAATTGCACGTTCTTCTTGATATTTTCTATAACGCTTATGAGTGCCTCCATCAAAATTAGATTCGAGAAGTCTTTTCAACTCTAAATCTCTATTTTCAGAAGTTTTCGGAATCATATAAAAAACTTCAAACCAGGAATGTTTATTATCTGATGAATTCCAATACTTATTTGTTACATCAACAAATGAAATTTCACTTTCAGAAATGAAATCTTTACTGAATCGATCTCTTTTCTGGAGGATTCCTTCCAAAAATTGAGGATTTGGTTCCGTCGAAGAAAGTGATTCTAATAGTGAATTGAAATTTGCATCTGAACATATATCTAAATTCAAAACATATTCATATTCAAAAGATCTAAACTGATTCATTGATTTTTCTGGAGCGATTCTGTTTTTATCAATAATTCTGGAACCTAAAATCATATAATCGGTTTCATTAATCTTTCTCAATCTCTTTAGTATTCCATCAAAAGGTCTGCGAATTATTAACCGATCATCTTTGTTCCGCCTTGCACGAGAAGGAGTTCCGTCTTTGGTAGGAAAATCTCTTGCTTCTTTCGCAAATTGATTCATAACGTCCTTAGTTAAATTAAAATTCAAGGGAGCAAAATCCGTTCCATCAAAATCTTCATTATTGATATACCAAGGTGACAAACTATATTTGAATGGCCACTGCTCATCTAAGAACGGCATTAATCTTCCTCTTCTAACCAATCAATGAATTTTTGCCAAATTCCTTTTTCTTTTTTCTTTGGTTTAGGTTTAGGTTTAGGTTTTTCTTTAGCCTTTGGTTCATCTTCTTCCATTAACCAATCTGAAAATCGTTGAAGGATCCCTGGTTGTGTCTTCTTAGGTGCTACTTTCTTAACTGTGCGTTTAACCTTAACTTTTGGTTCATCTTCCTCTTCTAACCAGTCAATGAATTTTTGCCAAATTCCTTTTTCTTTTTTCTTTGTTCTAGGTTTAGCCTTAACTTTTATTTTTTCTTCAGCAACTGGGACTTCTTCAAAAAGAAATTCTTTAGCTTGTTCAAAAAATGATTTTCCAGGTTTACGCGTCACTTGAACAACTTCATCATCTTCCATTAACCAATCTGAGACTCGTTTTAGCATTCCTGATTCTTTCTTTGCTTTAGGTTTAGGTTTAGCCTTTGGCGTATCTTCTTCCATTAACCAATCTGAAAATCGTTGGAATATTCCTGGTTCTTTCTTAACTTTAGTTTCAGATTTAATCAGTGGTTTAGAGTTAGTTATTATTTTTACTTCATCTTCTTCCATTAACCAATCTGAGAATCGTTTTAGCAATGATGGTTGTGTCTTCTTAGGTTTAGGTTTAGGTTTTGCTTTCTTTTCAGAAAACTCTAACTCTTGTTCAAGAAGTTCCAAATCTTTCATCCAAGATTCAGAATCACGAACTCTTCCAAGTCCATAAAGCACAACCAACAGTGCTAATAGTGCCGGAAATACAAACCAATAATTTACAACAAAATTAGAGGTAACGGAATATAAACTAGCTAAATCTCCCCATACTGATGAAAGTAATCCGGAATTGCTTCCCGGAATTGCTCCAACAAATTTGGGTTCTTCATCTGATACAGTCAAGAAGACTGATGTTGAGTCTCTTAAATCTCCTGATTGGGCTGCTACCGAAATAGTGTAAGAATTCTTTGCTGCATCCAAAGGAACTGAAATATACAAATAAGTTTCCTCAACAGTATTGCCTTCTACTTCAATTGCACCCGGATTAATTTGTGCAAATTGAGCACCGTCTCCGGAAATTGTGAATTCATAAATATTGTTTTGAGAACCAGTATTTCGAACAACAATCGGGACTAATGCACCTTCTCCGTATGCAACTGTTAATGACTTGTGTTCTGCAGAAAGATCAACATTATAACATGCTGTTCTGACAGGAACATTTACTCTAATTTCATCTGAGTCCTGCGTGTTTCCAACATTTTGAGATCTGGCATTAATTGTAACGTCTTCATAAATCAAACCAACATTTGTAGGTGGAGTTAAAGATAATTGCATTGATGATGATTCTCCTGAAGCAAGAATTACTGAATTCCTATCCAACGTAACCCAGCTTGGTCCATCAACAGTTAATGAATAACTTTCTTGGAACTGTCCTGCATTCGTTAACATAACATCAACAGTATCGCTAGTTCCTGAGCAAAGTTCAATGCTTGAGCTCTCAATATCCAAACTTGTGTCTCTACAGGTTAAGACATTCGCATTAATTATTACTGAATCTGATGTGTCTCCAGTGGCGGCTTCAGCTTCAATATTGAAAACACTTGTTCCAACATCTCCAAAGCTCGGAGTTAATACTAAATTGAATGTTCCGCTAGCTCCGGCAGGAACACTAATTGAATCTCTATCAAGAACTGACCAACTCGTTCCGTCTAAATCCAAACTATAAACATTATTTTCTGATCCTGAATTAGTAATTGTCACTGGAACTTTTGCTTCAGAGTTATCACAAAATGAAACATAATTTTCGGATGCAGCCATATCAAAATCATAACATGATCTTGAAGTAATCGTTAAAGATTGAGCGACAACAACGCCAGCACTTTGAGATGTAGCAGATACTGCCAATGAATAAACTCCGACATTATTTCGCGGAGGTGTAACTAAAACACTAACTTGTTCAGACTCGCCAGGTGCAAGTGAAACTGAATTCCTACTCAAACTTGACCAAGGTCCAGCTTCGCCAGAAACTGCCAAATCAAATGTGTCTTCCCACTGACCCTCGTTTCTTAAATTCAATGTATAGCTGGCTGAAGCTCCTGAGCAAACTGAAAGCTCATTGACTTGGGCAGTTAAGGAAATATCATGACAGGATTCAACTTCATAATCAAAAAGTAAGTTTTGACTTGAAGCTCCAGAAGAAACGGTTAAAGTTAAAGGATAATTTCCTGTTTGAGCATTGGAAGATGGAGTAACATAAACATAAATATCTTGAGACTGACTTGGTCCTAAAGCAAATCCAGCAGGAGCAACGCTTGCCCATCCACTAGCAGCTCCAGATACTCCCAGGCTATAAGTCTCTGTAGAACTTCCAGAATTGCCAACTTGGGCAACAAACAATCCAGTATTGCTCGGACATGTTGAAATACTCTGATCAGCTGAGGAAAGAGTAAATGCAAAAGCCGGCTGCATAACTAGCGTAAGAATGGCCAAAGTCATGAAAAGTTTCTTCATCATTTTATTAGTCCTAAGGCAGTTCTACCTTGTTCTACCGTCAGAACTTGATATAAAAAGATTTATCTGATTAATAAACTATAAAATAAAAAAAGAAAATAAGGAGTCTACTTAGTAGTAGACTCGCTTAGATTTCTTAGAACGTCGTCCTTTCTTTGGACTTGCTCTTTGTTGGTATGCCATAAATACAATAACCAATGCAAGTCCTGCCAATATCATAGACATTGTGTTCATTGCATCATCAACAGTTGCTGTTAGACCTACGCTTGAAATCACTTGATTTCCTTCACTTACATAAACAGTGAAAGCGTTTGTTCCTTCAGCACTTGATGCTGGGTTAATGTATACGCTTGCAATTCCACTTGACCCTGGAGCCAATGTTAGAGTTGCAGGTGTAACTGTAGCAGTTGCCCAATCTTGTACTCCACCTACTGAAACTCCGACAGTTCTTGTAGAAGCGTCGTTGTTTGTTAGAGTTATCATATATGTTGAACCATCTTCTCCAATAGTTTTGGAAACTGAGTCAACACTTGCTGATAATCCAGCAGAGCTTACAGTTGCGCTTGCACCAACAGTAACTTCATCAGCATATCTTGCTGAAGAATCTTCTCCATTTACTAGTACAGTTAATACTTCTGAACTTTGTGCATCACTTGGGATGTTCAAATTGAAGTATTGAACAATTTCTTCATCTTGATCAATTGAGAAGGCTGTAGAAGTTTGAGTTACTCCTGCCATAGCGACAGTGATAACAACATTTTCTTCATAGTTTTCTCCGTTATTCAAAACACTAACTGCAACACTATATGTGTCACCTGATTGTGTATTTGAATTGTGTTGAACAGATTCAATACTCAAACTGTGTGCGTGTCTTTCAACATCGAAAGTCAATGCTGCTGTATCTAGTTGTGCATTTGTGTAAACAACTGCGCCACTTTCAACATCACCAGTTACATCAATTTGTACTGTATATGTTCCAACTTCTAAATCAGATGGAAGTGCCATTGACATAGTCATAGTTTCGTCGTAATCAGCTTCTAAGTGACCAACGTTTACTTCAACTTTGTCTCCAACTCGTTCATTGTTTGAGTCAATAATCTTTGCTTCGACAGTTACTTCATCGTAATCAGTAGCACCATTTTCAAGATCAATTTCAACTACAACAGTATCACTTGGATTCAAAGTTGTTTCATCCAAATCAGCTGTAATTAAATTTTCTTCATGAATTGTTGGTGTTGCTGCGTTAACAGTCAAATCAAAGTCTAAATTGTCTTGGTCTTGTACTTGTAATACATCGCTAAGAATCAATTCTACGTTTACAGTGTGTAATCCAGTAGCCAGAACACTATCTAATACAAATTCAGCAGTTCTGGTTTCTGCAATTTGACCCAGATTTGCTTCAATGTTTATTGTTTCTGACTTTGCGTTGTCAATTCCGTCACCAGTAACAACAATCTGTAAAGTGTAATCCACATTAACATTGTTCGTAATATCTGTTGCGATAGTAAGAACTCCGCCTTGTGTCATCACCAAATCAGAGGTTGCAATCATTGCAGATACTCCGTTTCCACTAACAATCTGACCGACTGATAGTACTGGAGTTGCTGCACTTGCTGGCACTAGTACTGCTAATGTTACCAAAAGCAAACTAGCCATAATTTTTGTTATTTTATTCATTGTATTTCCACCTCCTGAGGTACCTCAGGTGAGAGTATGATGGAGCGCGTTTATTTACGCTCCTTTTTTGCTGCTCGCTTCTTTTTTGCTGAAGTTCTTGTTGGTTGTGTAGCTGTGAAAAGTGTTCCTACAGTTACAAACAAGATTGTTATAAGTGACAACAGAGTAATCAAACCTTGTTGGCTTACACCAAAATCAGCAATACTTGAACCAAGTAACGCATTTGTATATGTTGAAACTGAGGATCCAGCAACGTTCATTGTCAAAGTCTTTGTTTGAATTACGTTTGCTCCAGATTTCAGAGTCAATACTGCAGCATTACTTTCAGCTGCGTTTTCGCTTGGAGTTAAGTAAACATACACAGTTGCAGTTTCACCTGCACCAACAGCAAGTGTTCCTGCTGGTTCAATTTGTGCTGTTCCCCATCCAGCAATTCCTGAAATTTCCAACTCATAATCTGTAGCACTTGAACCTGTGTTCATAAGTGTCAAATCATATCGAGTTGAACTTCCAACTGTTCCGTCTGCAACAGCTGTTCCAGTAATTATTCCATGTGCGTCCGCACTTTCAGCGTCAGCACAGTTTTCAGTTGATAAAGTAAATGTTTGAGAGCTTGTTGCTCCATCATCTTCTGCGTCATCATCTCCGTCATGGAAAACTGAAATTTCAGTTAATGCATTAGATACATCTGCTGGAATATCTACGTTAAACTCAAAGTTTTCAGATTCTTGCTTATCGAAATCTTTATTCCAATTCAACGTTTGATCAAAGTCAAATCCGTTAATATCCAATCTTACTTGAATATCATCGTCTTCATCCAAATCCCGTGTTCCAATATTTGCAATCTTTACAGTTACTTGAGCAGTTTCACCTGCACAATAACTTCCAAAGTCAACTTCTTCGATTACCAAGTGTCGTCCGTCTTGTTCAACTTCAAATGTATTGTATGCTCTCGCAGATGATACATTTCCATCTGAATCTTCACCTTCAACGTGGTAAGCAATTACGTATGTTCCTTGTGTAATATCATAAGGTAGTTGGAACGCATAATCAAATTGTTCATCTTTGTTATCATCAAGGTCAAACTTGTCAAATTCATATTCTTCAACAACTTCATCACCGTTTGTTTCATCATAAACAGTAACAGTTACTTGAACATCTTCCAAGTCTTCACCTAATTCATTATCAATTGTGATGTCTGTAATTTCAATGTTTTCTCCAGGATAAGTCTTATCATCATCTCCAGATTTGTCATTGAATTCACCATCGCTTGAACCATCGTTAATCTTCAATCCAGTATCATTATCTGCATCAACAATATTAATTGTCAAATCAGATGTATCTTTTGAAACTGCAGGATTTGAATTATCCATAAGGCTCAAAGTTCCTGTGTACACACCATATCTATCTGTGGATGCAGTTGGGATAGTAACCACAAAGTTTTGAGAACTTCCTGCACTAACCGCATAGTTTGTTCCAGTTTCTGGAGCAACAGTTGCGCTAGTTGTTGGAAGTGTTTTTTCGTTATCCCAATTCAAAGTCAGTGCTCCAAGAGCAAAGTAAGTGTTTGAACCTGTTGACAAAGCTTCAAGAGTTGAAGACATTACAACATTTTCATTTCCAGTATTATCGACTGCAATAGTAATTGCAACTGAGCTTTCTCGAGCAACAGTTGAAACAACAGATGCTTCAGTAATAACTTGTGAAGAATCACTTGGAACACTCGCAGTCATTGCGATTGTGGCTGTGTTTGCTGGAGCCGCTCCATTTTCACCCACAACAATATTGAATGCTTGAGGTGTACTTGTTGCAGCAGTATTAGCAGTAACACTTGCAGTATAAGTAATGGCTAAAGACGCTGCATCAGCAACTGAACTTGTCTGAGTAATGGCAGTCCCACCTTCATAGAAAGTAACTGTCATCCAAGCAGGAAGTCCTGTTGTACTAAGATCATAGACCATAGCAGCACCCGTACCAATATTATTAGTTAGAGTTATAGTTCCACTCACGGATTGTCCATGAGAGATAGTTAATGCGTTTGTATCTTCAACAGCAGTAAAGTCGCCATTAGTACTTGTCGCAGCAAAAGCTACAGACAAAGAAGTTAATCCAATCAGCACCATAAGGGCAACTGATATCATTTTTTTAATGTTTACCATTTTGTGTACACTACATAGTCATGACACTATGTAATTCTTCACTAGTCAGTAATACTTTTAAAGCTAATGAAATGACGTTCTCGAACAAGAACAGGCAACATCATTACAATAAGATATTCTTCGAAAGACATATAAAAGCAATTAAACACCTTTTAATCAGAGGATCCGTAGCTCAGTCTGGATAGAGCGGCAGCCTTCTAAGCTGTAGGCCGAGGGTTCAAATCCCTTCGGATCCGTTTTATTTCTCTTTCATAATTGATATAAATAAAACTCTGAACTAACATCATGTACAAAGCGATTATTCATGCAGGTGGAAAAGGTACTCGACTAAGACCTCATACTTTGAATCTACCAAAAGCACTTCTTGAAGTTAATGGCTCAAAAATTATTGATATTTCTATGAAACCTTTAATCAACGCAGGAATAAAAGAATTTTATTTTACTTCATCGTATTTGACTAAACTGTTACGGGAATATCTTTCAGAAACTTATCCTGAATTATCCTTCACAATGATTATTGAAGATGAAGCAAGAGGGAGAGCTGGAGCAATTAGTCATGCATTACAAAATAATATTCTTGATGAATGCTCAAAGTACATAATACTCAACGCTGATGATATTATTGAAATAGATATTAAAAATCTAATCAAACAGCATGAAAATTCTGAGAAACACGCCACAATCGTACTATGTAATTCTTTTATGAATCCATATGGTGTTGTAAACTATACTAAAAATGGAGTTGAAAACTTCACTGAAAAACCAACTATGACCCTACCCTTTGGACAAGGAATTCATGCAGGATTGGGCATATTCAAAAACCTCTCTATATTCAAAGATGCGGAAATTCCATCTCATCCTGAAAACAAAATATATCCAAAACTAGTAGACGAGGGGCAACTTGGAACATATATTGTAAATTCTTGGCAATCTGTAAACACGCCAGATGAATATACACTAATAAAGAAAAAATACTCCGCGCAGCTAGAACGGTATCCCAACTCTTAAAAATATTAGACTTCTCACCAAACCATGGTTGACTTCGCAAAGATCGAAAAGAAATGGCAACGTCGTTGGTACAAAGAAAAAATATTTGATGCAAAACCCGATTCAAAGAGAAAGAAATATTTTATAACTGTACCATATCCTTACGCTTCCGGACCCCTTCATATTGGACACGGTAGATCTTATACTGTTGCAGACATTTTTGCAAGATATAGGAGACTAACTGGAAAGAATGTTCTATTTCCCATCGCGTTTCACGTAACTGGAACTCCCGTTCTTGCAGTGTCTCAGCAAATAAAAAGTAAAGACGCAAAAGCCTTAGAACAATACAAATATTATATTGAATATCACGAAAAGGACAAAAAGAGAATTGGCAAAGTTTTGAAGAGTTTTGAAGAACCTGAAAATGTAATGAAGTATTTCTCAAAAACCATGATTAATGATTTCAAACTTGCTGGATATTCAATGGATTTCAGCCGGCAATTTACAACAACTGACAAAGATTACAACAAATTCATCGAATGGCAATTCACTCATCTTAACAATAATAATTATTTAACTCAAGGAGATTTTCCAATCCTATATTCAGTAGACGATCAGAACGCAGTCGGTGAAGACGATATCAAAGATGGAGATACTGATCCGGTAGAAATTAGCGAATTCACAACAATAAAATTCAGATTCAAAAACGAACAAAACAAATACCTTGTCGCAGCAACTCTTCGTCCAGAAACGCTCTTCGGTTTAACGAATCTATGGATAAATCCTAAGGAGAATTACGTAAATCTAAAGGTTGGAAATGAAGAATGGATTGTGAGCAAAGAAGCTGCTGAAAAACTCAAATATCAAAAGTTAACGATAGACGCAACCACTAAAGTAGATATAGATGATTTAATTGATCAAGAAGTCATTGCACCAATAACCAACAAAAAAGTCCCAATTCTACCAGCAAGTTTTGTTGATGGAGGAGTGGGTACGGGAGTAGTTTATAGTGTTCCCGCATCAGCACCTTTTGACTTTTTAGGTTTGAGAGATTTGCAACGAGCAGGTTTGTACAAATCAATTAAACCAATTCCAATCATAAAAATGGAAGGATACTCAGATATGCCTGCAAAAGAACTTTCAGAAAAAAATGATATTCAGGAACAAACAGAATTAGAATCAATAAACAATATTACAAAAGAAATTTACGCCGCAGAATTCCATAAAGGAATAATGAATGAAAATTGTATGGATTTCTCAGGAATGAAAGTCTCTGAAGCAAAACCAATTATAATTCAAAGATTACTAACTGATGATAACGGCTTTACATTTTACGAGACTAGTCGAAAAGCAATAACACGATCAAAAAGTAAAGTAAGTGTAGCAGTGCTCTCAGGTCAGTGGTTTCTTCACTACGGAAACGAAAAGTGGAAGAACGGAACAAGAGATGCATTCAAAAAAATTGAAATTATTCCTAAACATTACCGAAAACTTTTCGACAATGCAATTGAATGGCTTGACAAAAAGCCAGTTGCAAGAAAACGAGGTCTTGGTACAAAACTACCTTTTGACAAACAATGGATAATCGAAAGTCTTTCAGATTCAACAATTTATATGGCTCTTTATACAGTAATTAATACTATTCGGGAAAATAAAATCAAACCAGCTCAATTAACTCTTGAATTCTGGGATTATGTTTTCCTAGGAAAAGGTTCCACTGCTGGCGTTTCAAAGAATACTGGAATTTCAACAAAACTACTAAATTCTATGAAATCAGAATTTGAATATTGGTATCCTCTTGACCAAAGACATACAGCAATTGCACATATTTCAAACCACCTAACTATGATGATTTTTAACCATGAGGCAATATTTGGAGCAAAGAAAATTCCTAGAAAAATTACACTTAATGATATGTTAATTAGAGAAGGGAAAAAGATGTCAAAATCATTAGGAAATGTAATTCCGATTGCACAAATTCAGGACAAGTATTTTGTTGATTTGTTTCGAGCATATTGCGTTTACGCCGCAGACTTATCTTCTCTACTTGACTGGCGGGAAAAAGATGTTCAATCGCTTAGATCAAAACTTAATCAATTCTACGAAATGATGGAAAAGGTTTCAAAAAATAAAGCAAAGAAAACTGATACAACTTGGTTAGACTCCAGATTCAATTCAAACTTAGAAAAGGCTCAAACAAGTTTGGAAAACGATAATCCGAGACACTATTTCCAAGTAATGTTTTATGATATGATGAATGATGTTCATTATTTCATCAGAAGAAATAACGGAAGTCTTGACGGAATTGAAAAAATAGCAAAAGAGTGGATAACTACAGTTTCTCCAGCAATTCCACACATTGCAGAAGAGTTATGGGAAAAATTCAAAGGAAAGGGTTTCGTGTCAACAAGCACTTGGCCAAAATTCAATAAGAATAAGATAAACAAAGAAGTCGAAGAATCTGAAAAAACAATTCAAAAAACAATGTCAGATATAAATCAAATTATCCAGATTACAAACAAGAAATCAGTAAAGAACATTTACATCTATGTGATTCCTCCAGAACTGAAGAAATACAAAGAAGCCGAATCTTTCCTTTCAGGAATCTTCAACACAAACGTACAAGTCTTTGCTTCAAACGATGAGAATAAGATTGATCCAGATAACAAAGCATCTAAGGCAAAATTCGGTAAACCGGGAATCTACCTTAATTAGTCACTACTAATCAATTATAACTTAGTATTTTATAATATAGTCGACAAAACAAAGTGATGCTAAAGACTTTCAGACTAAAAAATGGTAAATTAGTTCGTGGAACAGATAAAACAAAAACTAAACCTCGTTGGATCCACATAGACAATGCTACTGTTGAAGATTTCAAGAAAATATCTGAATTTGGAATTAGTCGAAACGATTTCAAACAAGCAATAGACCGAGGTCAACGATCAAGAATTGCAACAAGAGAGGGATACAACATGGTTCTCATGAATATTCCTGATACTAAATCTGATGAAATGCTAACTATTGGATTATTTCTGAAAGGTAAAACTCTAATTAGTATTCATGAAAAAACTTGTAAAATGGTAACAAATATAGTTAATAGTTCAGATACTCTTCCTAATTCTGAACATACCATATTTATTCGATTGGTTGAAGAACTTAATGAGGTTTTTTACAAGCGAGCAGAAGATATTGAAGATGAAATTGATAAAATTGAAGAACGGATTCATCGAAATAGTTCAAAAGATTTAATCAAGGACTTCTTCAAAGTTAGAAAGAAATTGATATATTTGAATAAGGCATTAACTGGAAATCGAGAAGTAATATCGCACATGGCACTGCATCCTGAAGCATTTAATCTTAACAAAATAGAAAAATTCGAGATTACTGAAATCCACACAGATTTAATTCAAGTAAGTGACAGCATAAAAATATACAGGGAAATAATCAGTAATGCGATTGAGATTTACAACTCAAAAGTTTCAAACCAAATCAATCATATAATGAAACGATTGACGATTATTGGTTCATTCATTCTATTACCTACTTTAATTGCAAGCATTTATGGTATGAATTTTAAAGTTGATGCAGGAATTTGGAACATGCCGGAGTTATATTGGGAATACGGATATTTATTTTCATTGGGCTTAATGGCAGGATCAGTATTCTTAACTTTCTTATACTTCAAAAGAAAAAAGTGGCTTTAAACTTCCTTATACTTTTTGAAGGAATCAACTTGACCTTTTAGTAATGCATGGATTTTTCCTGTATCAACTCCGTGCTCATACTTATGGTCTTCATAAGTCCTGAAATAAATATATTCAAAGAAAATATGATGTACAATTCTCCAAATACCTTTTGAGTTTTTGAAAACATTGTCATAATCTAAATCCAATCCCGTGTTAGTTTCAAATCCAATATTTCCCTTCATAATATTTCTAATTTCTCCATTTGGTCCTTCAACTTGAACTTTCTCCGCGCCCTTAATTGCAAAATTAACTTCAAATTTCTGCCTCATATAAAAATCTCTATTACGCTCAAAGGTGACTTTTCCATCATAATAATATTTACCATCTTTTCGGATTTCCTCTTCATATTTCTCAATCCTAAACATATCATATGCATTACGGTCTGACCAGAATTTGATGGCTTTAATTATATCGTCAATATCAAAGATTGTATTAACTGCAGAAACGGTTCCGCGCTGTCCAACTTTCTTATGTGTATGTGGCTGTCTGCTCGAAAGTTTTGCTCTGAGAAGGCTTCTCGGTTTTTTGCCCATAGAAACAATTATCAGAGACTTTATTTAAACTTTGAGATTATCTGATGGATAGTCAACTTTTCCTCTTTACCACTTGACATATCTCTAACTACAAATTTCTTAGCCTTTAATTCTCTTTCACCAACAAGAACTACATAATTTGAACCAGTTTTATTTGCATAATTCATTGCGCTTCTAAGATTTCGGGAATTTAAATCATAATTAGTCACAATTCCGTTGCGTCTTAATGAATTAACAAGATCCAAAGGATTGGTATTAATTCCAACAACAGAAACTTTTGAATCATTAACTTTAATTTTGTCAGAAACCAAATCAAATAGTCTAGTTATTCCAATTGAAATTCCAACACCCGTCAAATCTTTTCCAGTAAGATTTCTAACTAAAGAATCATATCTTCCTCCTCCGCCAACACTCATTTTCTGACCAATATCAATTTCATAAACATTGCCAGTATAATAGTCTAAACCTCTTGCTAAACTCAGATCAAATTCAACTCGAGTAGGATTCATTTGCAAATTTCTTATATCTGAACTCAAACTTTCAAATGGAGACAAGTCAACGTTCATTCCCTTCAAAGCAGATTTCAAAGTAGTTAGAGAACCTCGAGTCCTGATTAACTTCAATAGTTTTGAAACATTCTTCAATCCTTTTCCTTCAAGTTCTCGTTTAACTCCAGTAACTCCAACCTTATCCAACTTATCTATTGCTCTAAGAATTGTGACAAAGTCTTTCTTCTTATATCCTAATTCTGAAAAAACCTGATTCATAACCATTCTATTGTTTACTCGGAAAATTGGTTTAATTCTGAGTCCATAAAATCCATAACTCATACATGAAATTAATTCAGCATCACAAAGTGCAGAATTAGAACCAACTACATCTATATCTGCTTGAACAAATTCTCTCTTACGGCCTTTTTGAGGATTATCATATCTAAACACTTTGCCAATATTGTAGAATTTGGCTGGTAAAGGAAATTGTGTATTTCCAACCACTCTTGCAAGTGGAACTGTCAAATCATATCTCAAAGCAAGTCCTCTTCCAGATCTATCTTTAAATTCATAGATTAATTTTTCATCCTCACCATATTTACCTTTCAAAAGTTTGGAATATTCAAAATTAGGAGTGCTAACTCGATCAAAACCAAATGTTTCAAACGCGTTCTTAAAAGATGAAACAATTGCTCCAAATTTCTTAGCATCTGTACCAAAATAATCTCTAGTTCCTTTAGGAGTTTGCATAATCAATAGATACCTCCAAACTTATTAAAACTTAGTAAAAGGGAGAAGGCCGTGATTTGAACACGGGTCCTCCGCGCCACAGGCAGAGAGGATAACCAAGCTACCCCACCTTCTCCACTATCTATGTCTGAATTGTTCCGTTTAAAAAACTTACTAGAACTCGAGCTAGAAAAATCATTCCCGAAAGTGGGGATAATCAACTCGTTTCATGTTTAGGGATTTATTCAGGGGTTTAAAAGGCTTTTCAACGATAGGCTTTTAAAGCAAAAATTATGGTCAAAATTATGAAAACGCTAGACAATGAAGTAATAGAAATTACTCCATTACAACGTAATGCAATCAAACGAGCCAGTTACTTGGGTAAAAAACTTCAAGAAGATCACCCAGAAATTGCTGATTTATTCGTAGAACATACGCTCTACGAAATAATTGATTTGCTAGATATTGAATCTGATTATAATGTAACTAGAAATGTTGCAAGAAGTGGACTCGGTAAGGCATTAAGTGGATCTGATCACTCAGATTGCTCATATTCAGGTATACTTTCAAAAAAAGAAGCAATTGAATTGGGAAAGAATCATCAAAAACGTTCTGCAGCTGAACAAGGAAAACATATGAAATCTAATCACTTAGGGATTTTTGATCCAACTTTGGAACGTACTGAAAAACAAAGAAATGCAAGTCGAGAAACAGGTATCAGAAACAAGGAAGAAGGAAGAGGTATATTTTCATTAGGACTTGAAGCACGAATTGAAGCATCTAGACTATCTAATATCTCACAAGGAAACTTTGTTTGGTATGAGGGAATTGATACTCCTACTGAGCATCTTAATTATGCACTTAGCTAAGCAGATAATCCTGAATATCAGCACGCTCTAGACGCCCGATGTGGTAAAGCAAGAGGAAGACCTAACTGGGAAAAAATTACTTTAAAAGTTAATTCTGATAAAGGATTAGAACTGAATCCTCGACAAGTTAGTCAAGCAGTACACAAACACAAAATTAAAACTGGTGAATTTAAACCAAAGAAAACAAAACCAAGATTTACTTTGGATGAAATTGAGACTATGCAAGAGTTATCT
>CAZYQG010000004.1:0-23737 GCA_964649785.1 Candidatus Woesearchaeota archaeon
TCCAAGCTCCAAACGAAACAAAGGAGATAAACTTCCCTCAGTTGTTATTCCCCGTGCTAACTTATCAAACCAAGAGGAACAAATTGTTCAGCTTATTGAGGCTCAGAATGAAGTGGATGCAAAGACTGTTGCGCAGAAGTTTAATATCTCTCGTTCTAATTCAAGTTTGAAATAAAATAAATTACACAATTGGGGTTTCTTAGCTAAGCGTTTAGATGAGAAAAGCGTGTTCTTTAGGATAAAAGAATAGTGTTAAACACGTGTTTAGAGTTCATCCAAAGGTGAACGAACTTGTTGCAGTTCTTTATTTGATAGATGTGTATAGATTTGAGTTGTGTTCAGATTAGAATGCCCCAATAGTGCTTGAATCTTTCTAATATCTGTTCCGTTTTCTAGAAGATGTGTTGCAAAAGAATGTCTTAATGTATGTACATGTACGTTCTTATTTATTTGTGCTGCATTAGCCACTCTTGCTACTATGTTTTGTATCTGTCTTACAGAGATTGGCTTATCTTCATCTCTTCCTGGAAAGAGATACTTATTTTCATCAGTAATGTAGTTCTGAAGGTCTCCACATAGATCTTCTGAGAGGATTATCATACGATCCTTCTGACCTTTACCTTTACGTACCCAACCTATTCGTTGTGAGAGTTCTAAATCATTTACTTTAAGCTTTTGAAGCTCAGACAGCCTTAACCCTGAAGAGTATAGTAATTTAATCATTAACTTATGTTTTGGATCCTTTGCAGATATAATCATACGCTTTATTTCGTTTTTAGTCAACACTACAGGTAGTGTTTTTGGTATCTTGGGTGACTTAATTTTGATGTTTTTTCCTAAGACTTCCTTGTGATAGAATACCAGTGCTGCTCTTGTCAAAGCGATAGTTGATGGAGCATAGTTATTCTGAGAAATGATACCTCCCAAATACTCTTTTATTTCTCTCTCAGTGACTTCTTTTGGATGTTTATTTAAGGTATTAGCAAATTTTTGATTATGAAACATGTAGGATTTTATAGTATCTGCTGAAAAACCACGGATCTTTAATTCAGATTCTAATCTATGCAACATATTATTAATTGCGTTTAATGTTAATAAATTAGCCCTTTTTCTACCATATATTTTACCTATTTACCCTACCCTAGAGGCGAAAATAGGGGCTTCGTAAAGCGTTTAGGGTGGAGAAATTTGTGCGAAAAAATTCTTGGCCACTCTCAAAGCTTCTTTACCATATTTCTCAGTTTTCTTATCTAGTATGTGTTCTGATTCAATCAATAACTTATTGAGTTGGATATATCTATCGTGTTCTGATCCAGGAATTGCTCTTCTACTCGAAAATGCTTTCTTTTCAAGCCGATGTACTTTGTTCATATGAGTTCTTGCAAAATGTTTATCATATTTACTAACTCGCTTTAATCTAAATAACTCTAGTTGCTTTATCCAGTCAGACAAGTAGTTGTAGAGTTCTCGTTTGGACATGTAGTAGTAGGGGGTCGGAGATTAATAAGGATTATCTCTTGATGAGCACTAGTTCGCATAATATACATTAAACGCACTCAGAATTTAGAAAGTGAGTTTTTGGAAAATGAGTGGGATATTTTTGCAAATTTTGGATTTTTGAAAAATTTCTGAAATTTCTCTTAATTGTTTTCAATATTGTAAATAATATATATAAATTTTAATAATTTCTTAAAAGGTTTAATAAGAATTTGAGGTATTTAAGATCTAAAAAATAAGTAAAAATTGCAAAAATAGCATATTTAATTTCAATATTGAAAGAAATTAATTAAGATACTTATTTATTTTCAATATTGACAATAAATAGGTAAAAAATTATTTGTAAAATTCAATAGTTTTTTTCAAACCAGTTTCTAAGTCGGTTTTTGGTTCCCAATTTAGCTCATTTTTGGCTTTTGCAATGTTCGCACAGGAGTAAAATAGGTCTCCGTAACGTGGTTTTTCTAGAATTATCTCTGATTTTGATTCGCATAATTTGATGATTAATTCTGCTAACTCTCTCAGTTTTATGCTCTGTCCCGATCCAATGTTAAACACTTTTTCAGAACCAGAATAGCTTACTGCGGCTATGTTTGCATCAACTACATCATCTACATAAACAAAATCTCTTTCTTGATCTCCATTACCTGTGATGATTAAATCTTCATTGTTTAGTGCTTTTTTTATGAAGATGGCAATAACTCCTGCTTTTCCCTGTCCAGGACCATAGACGTTGAAATATCTTAGAGAAATCCCGTTCCATTTGGAGACTTTATTCTCTCCATCAATTTTGTTTTGAGCATAATTAGATTCTGGAGTTAATTCATCATCTTCAGAAACCTTTCGATCATATTCTCCATAAACTGCGGCGCTACTTGAGAAAATTATTTTTGTTTTCAGAGATTTCGATTGTGCAAGGAAATCAGTTCCTTCAACGTTTACTTCGTAATATTCTTCTGGTTTTTCTTGGCTTTCTGGAACACTAATCTTGGCAGCAGTATGAAACACAACATCTTTACCTTCTAAGGCTTCCCCAAACTCACTCCAGTTTAGAATGTCTTGACCTGATTTTTTATCATACGATTCACAATTTAATCGCTCGACAATCTTACTCCCAATAAAACCTTCTCCTCCAGTAACTAAATATTTCATGAGTTTGTCTTATCAAAGAAATTAATAAATACTTCTATCAGATAGAACTAATATGGTTAAGAAGAGTCTTCGAGATATTCCCCTGCAAGAGATAACTTTGAGAAAATATGAATCACCATATGGTCTTGATGACAGAGAGTTGTCCCGGAAATTTCTTTTGTCGATTGGCTTGCTTCAGCCGGGCGAAAGTCGAGATATTATTGTAGATATATTTGAATTGTTTGTCAAGGCTCGCAAGCTCAACAAACCTTTGGAAGTAGAGTTTATTGTTAACGAACTTGAAGGAAAGAACGGTGCTTCAGCTCCGAATGTGTCTAGACAAATTAAACGACTCAGAGATATGAAATTGATTGAAAAAATTCATGCAGGATACAGAATAACTGAGTTTGGAAAAATTGACAACATTGTTTCAAATTTTGTAGTGCCTTTTGTAATAAATCAGAGTGCTGAAAGGCTAAGTGAGTATGCAAAAGAACTTGACAGAAGATAAGCTTTATAAAGAAAATCTGGAGGAAAATAGTATGTCAAACAGATTTACGAAAGACGATTTAATCGGAAGAATTAGAAAGGGCGTTGATGCCGAAGGTAAGAAGCGAGAGCTTTTTTGGCCTAAAGTTGCTGAATTAAGAATTTTAGGATTAAGATTACCGATTTATTCTCAGTTGCCTCGATTTACTCGAGACAAAGGCAATTCTATTGATGAACGAATCAAAAGCTATTATGGTGCTGTAGAAATTATAGGCAAGAAAGTTTATTCATTAAGAGCTACAGATTCTTTAGAAGAGTTAATGTAAGAACAAAAGTTCTTACATCAATAATTTGCCAAGATCTTCAAATTTATTCGCGACCTTTTCACCCTTACCAGTTAGTTGAACAATCTTAAGTCGACCTTTCTTTTCAAATCGGACTAGACCTTGTTGTTCCATCTTTTGAAGTAAGTGAACGGTGTGCGAGTATGTACATCGTGCTTCCTTAGCTAACATAGAAGGATATTTATTCGTGTTTTGTCGAGTAAGACAAAGTAACAGTTCAACGGGCTTATCCCTCAAGAATATTTCAAAACTTTTTCCTTTTTTCCACCAAAGTAGTGCCATATCTATCTGTATAGAGAAAGATATATAACGGTTTCTTCAAGTCTTTCGTGATGTGTTTTTTCTGAATAAAAAATGTAATCACTAAGCAGCAGTTCTTTTACTGCTTAGGTTGTACTCTTGGTAATTGTAATGGTGCTGGAAGTCCAAGCGTTTTTGATAATGGAATTGCAGTTACAAGTCCAAGTTCAAGAACCTTAGTAAGAAGTACTGCGGCAATTCTTTCATCAACTTTCTTGTTCTTTTTCCATCCTTTTTGAAGATCTTTCAATTCCTTATCTTCACCAGTGATGAATAATCCACCTTCAAGATTGATATGTCCAGATTTTCCGTAAGAAGTATTAACTTTAAATTCAACTAATGCTCCAGTTCGTTTTTCACCAGCAGCAAACAATTCTTCAGTTGTAACCTTAGTAATTTCAGGCTTTGTTTCGATTTTAATTCCTGCTTCAAGCTTGCCTCTTTGGGCATCTACTTTTGTAATCTTATCGCCAACGATCATCATTGTGATATTCTCGCGTTGTTTAAACTTTTAAAGATTGTCATTTACAATTTGTTCTTTATTCTGAATAAATAGAACAAATATGTCCCAGTAAGTGCTAAGAATCCAGCAATAATCATTGAAGTTATCAGAGTTCTTCTTTGATTATCAATCTCTTGATTAGATAGGCAGGCACCATCTTCTTTGCAAACACTAGATTGACATTGATAATCTTCAGTACATGAAGCGCTTCCCGCTTTCTGATATTTCCAAACACCACCCTGACAGAACGTATTGTTTACAACAACACCATCTTCATTACAACTCTCAGTCTGAGTTGAAACCGTTTCGAATGTAGCAGGCTCACTAACGAAGCAATCCCAATCTTCTTCAGCAGAACACCCAGCCGGACAGTAATTATCTCCAGCACTACATTCTACAGTTAGTTCATTTGTACATGCCCGTTCAATTGTACCATCTCCTGAACAAAGATCAATAGTTGCCTCATCGGCATCGTCACAATCTGAATGCTGTAAACAAGTATTAGACGCTGAACAATCTGCATCATGAGTGGTTCCAAATAATGATTGCTCATCTTTACAACCTAATGGACAAAAATCATCTCCCGATTTACATTCAGTTACAGGATCGTGTCTACAAATTGATCTTTGATTATATGAACCCTCACAACTATCCTTTGTTCCAGGATTATCATCATCACATTCCTTGTCTAGCTCACATGTGTCTTGAATTACGCAATCATAATCACTATATCTGCTACAAAAACTTGGACAGTATCCGTCATTATCTGTACAACTTACTATTGTTTCATAAGAACATTTATTTATGGACTCCATACAAGTATCAATTGTTGAATCCAGTTGATCATTACAGTCAGAATCAACATTACATTCAAGTCTTTGAAGAACATGAATTAATAATGATGCATAATTTGTCTTTTGTTCAGATACATACAATGTTGCGTTTACGGTTATGTTTACTTTGTTTATAGACTTTGTTTCATTTTCATTAAATATTTTCCAAGTATCTTCAACACTTATTCTAACTTGAGTGTTTGAGAACACATCTAGCAAAGTTATATTTCTTCCTCCAAGTTCAACAGATTCTCCTTCACCCAAAGTTACTTGATCATATGCAATATAATCTGCTGCCGCAAATGCCGTTGGCAACAATAGAAGGATTAAGAGCAATCTTTTCATGAAATAAGTAAATCTTTAGACAATAAAAATTTAGCCCTGCCCGGATTTGAACCGAGGTCCTCCGGCCCAGAACCAGAGATGATTGACCGCTACACTACAGGGCTATGAAACAGCTCTATATCCGATATTTATAAATTTATGTTCTAGCAATACTTTTAAATTCGCGCGACGTAGTATCTTTATGATAAATTTACTTGGTGAGATGTTTCTTCATCCAATCTTGATAGTGAGTCTAGTTTCTGCTGGAGCTTCACAATTTATTAAGATGCTTTTATATTCATTCAAAACAAGAAAACTTCTCATTCATGTTTTGTGGAAAGGTTATGGGAATAAAGCAGGTATGCCTAGTTCTCACACAGCATTTATGAGTGCAGCATGTACTGCAATTTATATCCTTGATGGTGGAGTTACTAATTTGTTTATGCTATCAATTATATTTACAATTATAATTATCCAGACTGTTGTTGATTTGAAATTCCACTTTGACAAAGCATCTGAATATATTAATGGTATGTTTGAAGTTGTATTTGATTTCAGTAAACCTGCTTGGAGTAAATTTGAACACGTTACTGGACACACATACAATCAGATAATTGTTGGAGCGATAATTGGAGTTTATACAACAATTAAACTCATGCCAATTTTATAGAATTGTAAATTGTGCATGTTTAATCTTTCCAATTTTCATAATTGATTCTTTAGAAATTACTTTATTTTTTAATAATAGTTCAACAATTTTATTTCCGATGACATTTCCATCATTGACATCCACAATTAATTCTAAGATTTTTTCATCAATCTCCGTTTCACCATAGAATCTTGGATTCACAAAAAAATCTAAATCTTTATTCTTCAAAGTCTTTCCAAGTAATTCTTTATCGCAAACTGCAATCATGGTTCCAAAATCCGTTTTGTGTAGTTTGTAATAAAACATTTTACTTAATTGATCTGACTGAGCTTCGTGCTCCACAAGCTTGACATTGTTTGAATGTTATTCCCTTTTCTTTGTGAAGTTCGGTATCTGGTTTTCCACATTGTGTACAAGTTACGAACTCCTTTACATATTTTTCAATCTTCTCGTTCAAGACTCTAGAATTGAACTTACCTATGAAATAGAATTTGCTTCCCTTCCATTCACCTGTTGTTGCTAAAGCCTTTAGCATAAATCTTAACAAGTGTTTAACGTCTCGTCCTAATTTTGAAGCAATTTGATTTAGATTTGATACAAGTGTTCTATTTCCTTCAAAACCTCCAGAAATTGTTGGCACTTCGAACCTACTTGTTGCCTCTGAAACCTTTGGAATAGATGCATATGCTTTCTTTAACAATTCATCATATTTATACTTCCAAGCCATGTTTTCAAGTTTCTTGAGGCATTTAAGAAGGTTTTGAATTAGTTAGATAAATCATCAAGGGTTGTTTGTGAACTGGAAAGATTTCTTTTTATTCTTGCAAATTCTTCAGAAATCATTCTATGAATTCGATCATGCAAAGGATCAATTGGATTTGCAACAGCAGGAGCGAGTCCTGTTCCAATATCTTGTAATCTCTTCAAATATTCTGGCTCAGTTTCAACAACAAAATCTCCAGTTATTGAATATTTTATATCAAAATTATATCCTGCAGAAGTGAAGGAAAGATCTTGTAATCTATATCCTGCAACAGGAAGTTCGCCATCTATACTGTATGTGAATTGTAATCGATCATTGTCTTCAGTCATATCTTCAAAATTTAATTGGAATGTCATCTGTTATGATTGCGTAACTTCTTTTTAAATTTTTAGGTAATTATTCCAATAATTTTAGAATTCCTTTTTTAGGTTCAAAAACTTCACCTGATTTTAGAAGAGATAGTATAATATCTTTTGCTTCTTTCTCATCCATCTTAGAGTTTTTCATCACATCATCCATTGGAGCACCATCTCCAGAATCGTGAGCTTTAATTAATTCGACAATTTTTGTATTTGGATTGTCGCTGGCAGAAATTTCCATCACTTCAGGCTCTTCTTTTGGAGCAGATTTAGCTTTTGGTCGTTCTTCAATTTCTTTGAATTCAGGTTTTCCAAGTTCAATATGATCAACAATCAACCAGTTTGGATCCAATCCTTGCTTGATAACTTCTGGAACTAAATATGTTTCATCATTGTAATGTTTCACTTTTCCAATAAATCTTACAAATGAACCAACCTTTACGTCCTTAATATTTGCAACATCGGCACTGAATGCTTTCACTCTAATTGTTTCAGATCCATCATCGAGAGTTAGTGCACAATAATTTCCATCTTCAGTTAGATATTTACTTACAACTGTTGCAATTAGATTTACTCTAGAAACTTGATTTTCGTCAATTATTATATAACTTGGATTGAAACCTTCTTGTCTAAGGAATTCTCCATTAATTAGGCTAGAAATTCTTACTCTATATGCTGTCGATCTAGTAATTGCCATATGTTTTCACTTAAGTTTTAGTTTAAATATTCTTGTTTGATTTAGTTCTATCCTTTCTGTAATACTCCATGCCGAGGTTCAAATATTTCACCTGCCTTCTTTAATCTCAACAATTCAGATTCAATTTTTTCCTTACTCATTCCTTTATCTTCCAGAGCCTTGATTAAATCATCTTTTGGAATTGCCTTACCAAATTGAGCTTCGAGTTCAGTCATTGTTTGTTTTATGCTAGAAATTCTACTTCGTTCTGTTGCAGTAATTCCTGTTGTTATTCTGTCAATATCAATTTTTCCAGTTTCAGGATCAGTTCCAAGTTGTTTTAGTGTTTCTTCAACTAATCGAATTGCTCGTTCAGCATCTTCCTTTGTTACTTGTTTTGCAAGTCGAATTCTTGCTGAAGCTTCCGCCAAACGAATAATTGCTTGAAGTTGTCTTGCAGAGATTGGAATACTTTTAATTCCATCTTCTCCTGAAGCAGTACTTCTAATTTTAACATAATAGTCTCTAATGAGTTTTTGAGGTTCTTTTCCAAGTTTTGGAAAACAAGTTTGTTTAGCATATGCAATATATTTTCTTAATAATGAATGATCAATCTCGCTTTGTGCAGATTCAATATCGCCCTGTAATTTAAGAACGTGTGTTGCAATCCTTTCATCATTTGCAATATTTGGAATATCTCTGATAACGAACATTAAATCAAATCTATTGATAAGAGTTGGAGGAAGGTCAATTTGAGTTGGAGGTGGCTGATAAGGATCAAATCTACCATATTTTGGATTTGCTGCAGCAAGTACTGATGCTTGTGACATTAAGGTTGCTTGAATATTTGCTTTGGAAATCGAAACCGTTTGTTGCTCCATTGCTTCGTGCATTGCACTTCGATCATCATGAGAAATTTTATCCAGTTCGTCAATACAAGCCATACCTTTGTTTGCCAGAACCAACGTTCCCGCCTCTAAGGCCCAACCTCCTAAGAATTCATCCTTTACAACTGCAGCAGTAAGTCCTGCACCTGAAGCTCCACGTCCTGCAACATATCTTGCTTTTGGCGCCAAGTTTGAGATGTATCTTAACAAAATAGATTTACCTGCACCAGGATCACCCATTAATAGTACATGAATGTCGCCTCTCAATTCAGTTCCATCACTTTTTACCTTTCTTACTCCTCCAAATAGTTGTAACACAATACTCTCTTTAATTTCTTCATAACCATAGATTACTGGTGCGATTGATTGAATTAATTTTTCATATATTTTCGGATCCTTTGCCAATTTCATAATTTCGTCTTTTTCTTCCGCATTTACATCAAGTTCTTCAAATTCTTCTTCCATCGATTCAACTGAATTTGCTTCCAAAATAATATCAAATTTTGTTGATTGTGCTCCCGTTCTTGTTGTAATTGCAACTTCTTTTACTACGCCAACAACTTTAATTTTGTTTCCCGGGAAACGATTACGTTCTAATTCAGGTTCCAATAAATCATCATGAAGAATACACCTTATTCGTTTAGGTTGTGCTCCACCTTCTAAAGATTCTGGCGGTTCTTCAACGACCAATTGTTGAACATCGCTTAGATGTTTTTCAACCATTTTGAATTTCCCTTTATGTCTACACTGTCCACATAATCCAGGTTCTGCTAATTTGTTTTCATGTTGTTCAAGTTTACTTTGCGAACCGCATTTTGGACACTCAAATGTTGCGATAGTTATCATTGGTCGAATATCTGAAGCTTGCCGAATTAATGCATTACATGTAATTAGTTGCCCAAGATTTCTACTTCTTAAATCTCTAATTCTTAGCTTCTGAGAGGGAGGTAGATTAATAATTCTTGCTCCGATTGCATTCTTCAACTCACCCAATTCTTCCTCGGCGATTGCACTATCGACATATTCAAGACTTTCCTTAGGAGA
This sequence comes from Candidatus Woesearchaeota archaeon, assembly GCA_964649785.1. Lineage (GTDB taxonomy): Archaea > Nanobdellota > Nanobdellia > UBA10117 > ARS21 > JAAZWY01. Next base: position 9,799 of record CAZYQG010000004.1, read on the forward strand.
CATTAAAATATTCTCTGCCAATTCAGGATCATACTTAGATAAAATCTGCCAATCAATTTGGAGACTCTTACCTCCTTTTTGTGCGACGTCCAAGAGCTCTTTCTTGTAATATTTTTCCAGAAATGTTCTATACTGAGTTAAAGTTTTAGACTCCATACTAGAGTATTGACTCTTCAGTTTGGGTTAAAAAGAATTTATCTAGTAGAGTTACTTATCAAGTTCACCAACGTCAATAAGTTGTTCTCTCAAGAATTTTACTGAGTCTTTGATTTGTTTTTCAGATCTGGCTCCAGTGATAACAATTTTTCCAGTTCCAAAAAGCAAGAACGTGATATTTTGAAGAACTTCTTCACCTTTTAGTTTGTAAACAAGTCCTGGAAATTGTTCTGGCTCATATTCTGTATTTTCAAATAGGAATACAATTTCGTTTAGGTTTAATCGTCCACCGACCGAACCTGATGCAACCATATTTTGAACCTTTATTTCAGGCTTTTTTGTAATTTCAATCCCAACTTCCTTTAAGTCATCAATTACATGTTTAACTGCTGCGCGTGCATCTTTGATTGATTTTGTTCCAGTACAAATTACTCGTCCTGAACTGAAAAGTAAATAACTTGCTTTATTGAATGAAAGTTCTGAATCTTCAACTTTGTAAATTAATCCAGGAAATGTTTCAGGAGTATAATCTGAATTATCTAAAAGAACTGCAAGTTTTTCTAATGGCAACTTTGCAAAAATATTTGCAGATACTACTACATTTTGTGTCTTAGACCAAACTCGTTTATCGACTTCAGGTGCCATATTAGTTTTTATTGTAGGAAAGATATATAAACCCTCCTTTATAAAGCTAGTTCCGCTTGATTTTTACTAAGAATCCGGTGTTTCTGATAGTTATATTTGGGTTTGCTGGTTTTTTAAGATTAAATTGAATCTCCTTTGTATTTGTTTTTCTTTTCAATTCAGCATCATTTATACCTAATTCCTTACCAACATTAATCTGCACTACAATTTTGTCAGCTCTCTTCAACTTTGCGCTCTTTCTTAAATCCTGAATTTTACGAGTTAATTCTCGAGTGTATCCTTTTACTAACATCTCTTTGTTTTCTTCTGGATCCAAATATAGAATATACTTAGATCTTGAGATTCCACGCAATCCTTTAGGCAATTGTCGATTAACAATCACTTCTTTGTTACTGAGTTTGATATTTTTCCCTTTAACTTTAACTCTAATTGAACCTTTTGATATTTCTGATATTGCTTTTTGGGTTGGAATCCTTCCCAATGCTTTAGAAATTTCATTGGTTAATTTACCATGAGTTTTTCCTGTTTCTCTAAAATTCAATTTTACTGAATAATTAACTCCCGATATTGATTGCCTAGTTGTTATATTCATTGAGTTGACTTGTGCACTTATTAAATCTGAATATTTCTTTATTGTAGTGGTTGCAGTTCGTGAAGGCGTTGCAATTATCACATCCTTGATTGGCCACCTCAAGGTTCGATTCATTTTATCCCTTAATGAAAGTGTGTCTGAAATAACACTTTGAATTAATTCAAATTCGTTTTCCAAATTTTTGTTAATTTCATATTTCTTTACTATCGGCAGTCTTTCTAAGTGGACTGATTTTTCATTTACTCCATCATAGACATTCAAATTTTGATAAATTTTATCTGCTACAAAAGGACTGATCGGAGCAAGTAGTTTTAGAACATCAGTTATACATCTAAATAATACATAACCAACTCGTGGATCCTTTTCCTCAATTCTTGAACGAACCAATTGAATGTAACTTCGACTTAAGTCTTTAACGATAAATTCTGCAAGTCCTCGACCCATTTCTTGATATTCAAAGTTGTCAAAAGAAGAATGATATTTTTCAATTAGTGAATTTAGTTTTGAAATTATCCACTTATCTTCCTCCACAGTTAATTTCTTTGTTGTTATTACTGGATACTCAGTTAGAAGATAATTATGCAAATTCCAAAGTGTGTTTACTACTCCAAAGGTTTCTTTCTTAACTTCATCAATGTTGAATTTTGCTAATTCGTAAGGTGGAACATTGCTTGTATAATAAAGCCTGATTAAGTCTGCGCCCAAATCGTCAATACCTTCATTTGCCCAGATTGCATTTCCAATAGATTTTGACATTTTTTCACCTTTTGAGTCTACGGCGAAAGCAGGCATACTAATATATTTGAAGGGTGACTTTCCGAAGGTCGACACTGAAGTAAAAAGCAATGCAGTAAACCACCCGCTTATTTGATCTACGCCTTCTGAAATTCTATCAACAGGAAAGTATTTCTCAAATTGTTTCTTATTTTGAATTGGTGCGCCCATCCACGCAGTGGCTGCAACTCCGGAATCATACCAAACATCAAAGATATCGGGAATTTTTCGATAAGTTTGTCCCTTTCTGTTTTTGAAAGTAAGTTCAACTACATTATGTAAGTCATAGTTTTTCGGAAGTTTCTTTCCTAACTGCCTTTCAAGCTCCTTCTTAGTTCCAATTGCTAGAATGTCCTTTGGATCATTTTCATTAATCCAAATTGGAATAGGTATTCCCCAGAATCTTTGTCTTGAAAAATTCCAATCCCCGTAATTAACTAGCCACGAATTCATTCGTTCTCGTCCGAATTCAGGTTTCCATTTTACTTTGTTATTTTCTGCCAGAAGCTTCTTTCTAATTTTGTCTGTTTTGAAGAACCACTGATTTGATAATTTGAAAATTAATCCTTGTTTACACCGCCAACAAGTTGGATAATTGTGTCGTACCTTTTCTTTGTGTAACAAACTATTAGACTTTTCTAAATCCTTTATGATTGAATTGTCTGCGTCTTTTACGAACATACCTTGATATTTTCCTGCGTCCTCAGTAAAATTACAAGCGTCATCTAATGGAGATAGTTCCGGCAGACCATAATGTTTTCCAACTTCGTTATCAGTTTTACCGTGTCCTGGAGCCATATGAACAAAACCAGTTCCTTCATCCACACTTACAAATTGTTCAAATACATCTTTTGCTTTGACGCCCCTTTTTTCTGCAGTTTTTGGAGCAATTCTTTCTTTCAGAATTGGAATGCTCATGTAAATTCTGCGCGCTTTTTTATTTTTATCCAACGAAGTTTGAGTTGGAATATCAAATAATGGAGAATATTCTTCACCTTCAAGAGTTTTTCCTTTGAATTTTCTTATGACTCGATATTTTATTCCCAAGGATTCTAATAATTCTAACCGTGCTTCTGCAAGAATTAGATTTCCAGAATCAGTTTTTACCTTTACATAAACTCCTTGGCGAGTTGCAGCGATTGCAACATTTGAAGGAAGAGTCCAAGGTGTTGTGGTAAATACTAATATTGATGCATCATCATTTTTCAGTTTGAATTTTACGTATACTCCGGGATCTGTTTTTTCAGTTTGTTCTACTTCTGCACCTGCAAGAGAAGTTTCACAATGAGGGCACCAGTGGATTGGTTTCTTTCCCTTGTAAACTTGATTTTTGTCAAACATTTGTTTGAACATCCACCATGCAGATTCCAAATATTCATTCTTGTAAGTTAGGTAAGGTTCATTATCCCAACCCATCCAAGTACCATATTTATCATACATTTTCATCCAAACATTTACGTTCTGATCAGCAAGTTTCTTACATTCTCGAGTGAATTTACTAATTCCATATTCCAGAATGTCCTTTTTACGTTTGAATCCGAGTTTCTTTTCCACCATGTTTTCAATCGGCAATCCGTGCGTATCAAATCCAGCAGTAAATAAAACTGAACGGCCAGTCATCCAAGCATATCTTGTTGACAAGTCTTTGTAGTAAATATTTCTTAAATGACCTACGTGAGGATCATTGTTTGCGTATGGAGGTCCTTCAAGTAAAAAATATGGCTTTCCATCTTTGTTTTTTCTTTGAAGAAGATTTAGGAGATTTATTTTTCTCCAACGTTTGTTCATCTCACTTTCTACTTTACGAAAGTCATACTTCATAGAAATTTATCCTCCTGAAAATTTATATATGTGCCGTTAATGTTATCGTTCTTAGAATAAACAAATGGGATAACCACTTCGCACGTAGGAAGGTTAAATTACAGATTTAAAAGAGTTTTGAGATGCCGTATTGTACAAATCTTTAAAAGTCTAGTTGGAACGATTCTCTATGTCTGAGGTCAAATTTGAAGTCTGGACTGAAAAATATCGCCCAGTAACTTTATCTGAAGTTCGAGGTCAAGATGAAATTATAGATCGATTGAAAGCGTTTGTATCTAGCAAGAGCATGCCACATTTACTTTTTGCAGGAATGCAAGGTACGGGAAAAACAACTTCATTTCTTGCTTTGGCTAAAGACTTGTACGGTGATGAATGGAAAGACAACGTTCTTGAACTAAATGCTTCAGATGATCGAGGAATAAATATCGTTAGAACCTCAATTAAGGATTTTGCTCGAACTAAAACTGTTTCTGAAAAAGTACCGTTTAAATTAATATTTTTGGATGAAGCAGATGCGTTAACTAAAGATGCACAACATGCTTTGAGAAGAACAATGGAAGATTATACTTCGAATGTAAGATTCTGTTTGAGTTGTAATTATTCGTCTAAGATTATTCCGCCGATCCAGAGTCGATGTGCAATTTTCAGATTTAGACCACTTAAGCGTGAAGTTATTGTTCAACTTTTGAAAGATATTGCAATTCGCGAGAAGTTAATAATTCCTGAAGAATCCTCAACTTACATTTATGATGCTTCAGAAGGAGACTGCCGTAAGGCAGAAAACATATTACAAGCATGTTCTGCTATTGCAGAGAACGTAACTCTTGATGTTGTGCGAGAAGTTGTTTCATTTGCTGAACCCACTGAATTATATGAAATAATAAAACTTGCTTTGGCAGGTAATTTTAAATCAGCTAAAGATAAGATGTCTGATGTTTTGGTTAAGTACGGCCTTTCGGGAATGGACGCAATTAGACAAATACAGAAACAAATTTGGAATTCTCCAGATTTTGATGATAAGTTAAAAGTTCGTCTGATTAAATTCTGTGGAGAATATGAATATCGTCTAACTGAGGGAGCAAATGAGTTTGTCCAACTTAATGCGTTCTTAGCAGAAGTTGTTTTGATTGGAAACGAACTATCTCCTACAAAATAGATTTCCTGAACTACATTTTAAACCGACATAATGCTTTTAATGAAGCTTGAATTATTTCTGATTATGCCTGCGCAAGTTAATGATGAGGTAAAATTACATTTTACAGGTTTCTTAGAAAACGGAGAGATGTTTGACACTTCAGAAGGTAAAGATCCTCTAAAGTTGAAGATTGGTTCAGAGGAGATTATTCCGGGATTCAACAAAGGTCTTGAAGGTATGGAGGTCGGAGAGGAAAGACAAATTCAAATCCCTCCTACATTAGCATATGGAAATTATCATGACGATTTAATTTGGGAAGTTTCTCGAGACAGTCTTGAAGGTTCGGCAAAAGTTGGAGATGTAGTAGCCGGAAAAGTTGATGGCGAAGAGCTAACTGGAAAGATAATAGAACTCAAGGATGAAGATGTTTTGGTTGATTTTAATCATCCTTTGGCAGGACAGACTCTGACATTTGATGTTAAGTTATTAGAGATCTCTGGTCGGAATTCTTAGTGGACACTGGACAAGTCAGTGCGCGCCTTATAATTGTCTTTATTTTTCTATTAGTATGGAAATGATAAGATCTCTTGCAGGAAACTTCCTTAATTCAGGAAGAGGATACGTAGACCTTAGAAATGTTAAGCAAACATTCTTACCTCGGAGAGTGAATGCAGTTTACAACCTTGAACCTCATGAAATGGATGTTCAAGAAGTTGAGAAAATCTTCGGAGAAGTTTTGCGGAGGCTGAGTTACTAATGGTAACAGTCAATCAGATGCTTAACTTTGCTAGCATAAATCGTGATGCTTTTTCAGAAGTTGTCAAGATTGCTGGCGGAGATAACGATGACGTATTAATACAAATTCTTGAGGAAAAAACCCAAGAAATCGGTATGCTACGTAAACAATTGAAAATTCTTAAGGAGAAATTGAATAGTTGATTTCTCCAGCTATATTTATTTAAACTTTGATGGTGGATTTTTTCCATGCTTATCAAGAAACATGTTCCTAAAAAATTGTCGGAAATCATTGGACAATATAAAGGAATTGTTAAATTTTCTAGATTTGTTAAGAGTCAGAAAAAGAAAGCTGTAATTATTTATGGAGAACCGGGAGTTGGAAAAACGTTGGCAGCCAGAGTTTTTGCAACTGAACAAAATTTTGAGTTACTTGAAATTCCGCCATCAGGAACAAGAGATAAAAAAGAGATTATTTCCAAAATCGCAGTTGCTTCTCAACAACAATCTTTATTCGGAGGAAACAAACTAATTATGATTGATGAATTAGAATCTTTTGGTGCGGGAAATCGTGGAGGAATTAAGGCACTTATTGATGTCATCAAGAAGACAAAATATCCAATTGTATTAACGTCAAATAATCCTTGGAACTCCAAGTTTAGAACTTTAAGGAAATATTGCGAGATGATTGAGTTTGATAAAGTTGATTGGAAAGATATTGAACAGTATCTTGCTAAGATTTGCCAGTCTGAAAATATTGATGTCGAACCAGTAGTTCTGAAAAAAATTGCTGCAAGATCTCAAGGCGATGTACGTTCAGCAGTTATGGATTTAGATGTACTTGCAACAAACAAAGCAGAAGTTAAAAATACAGATTTTTTTGATTTGTTTAGAGAACGAGAAGAGAATATTTTCTACGCAGTTAAGATGGTTCTGAAATCATTTGACGGCAATGTTGCCTTTGAGGCGTTCAATAATGTAAAAATTGATTCTTCAGAGTTCTTAATGTGGATTGATCAGAATATGTATCATGAATATTTGGATCCAATTTCTTTGAAAAAAGGATATGAAAATGTTGCATTGAGCGATAAGTTTAACAACAGAGTTTCAAAAACTCAAAACTGGTCATTAGCATATTATCCTAATTTTGTAGTATCTGTTGGAGTTCAACAAGCAAAGACGCGAGTTACTCAGAATATTTCTAGATATATGCGTCCTGAACTATTAATGAAAATATTTTCTCTTGCTGCGAAACGAAGAAAGGCTAGAGGAATATCACAACAGATATCTGGAAAGTTACATGCTTCAGGTAATGCTTTGATGAGAGACTTTTATCCTTATTTTAATTTTATTCTTGATAAAAATCCCAAAATGGGTAAAGAATTAACTGCGTATTTGGAATCAGAATAATAACACTTTTAAACGAGAAATATCCGTCTTTCATTGGGCTAGACAGGCCGGGTAAGCGCGGCTGTTATCTTGTATGCTAAGATGTTGAAGCTTGAAGGGCGGCATGGATTGTATGCTTTGTCCCTGACGTGTGACGTCGAAGCGTTGCCTCCTCTGGCGATTAAAGATGAGAACCTGGTCAGGCGGGGAACCGAGCAGCCATAATTATGTTTATTTGTGCTTTGGAGTAGCGGCGTGGAGTTGTTCGTCAGTAAGACTTTGCATTTTTGAAATGTCCACCTTTGAGTGTGCCCTTTATATTCTGAACTAGGACAAATATTATAATACCGTGATGCGTTTTCTAAAATATGAGTTATAAAATTGGGAGCGGAGCAATTTTTCCATATATTAATATGGGTGATTACCAGATTCATATTATGACAAATCTCGATTTGGAATTAGATAAAGAAATGGATATTCATATTGTTTCAGGAAATGTTTGTTCATTTACGCGTCAGAATATTCCGCAGAAAGATTTGATAGATTTAATTCAAAACGGAGAAATTTATGGTCAACTATCTAATGCTGAATTAGCAACGATTATTGAGAAGAACCAAAACAAACTTCTACATTTTATTGAAAATCATGATGATTATATGAGAGGTCCACCTTATCCAGACTATGAAAGTATCAAAGACTAAGTTAGTTAATTTTGGAAACTCTAAATATTTAATATATTTATCAATAGTTGTTGCAGTTATCTGGGCATACTTTTTTTAGAATCTAAACATAATTTAAAATCTCACTCATTTTCTTAATTTTTCTTTTAATTTTCTTAGCCTTTGGATGTTTTTGAGAATGATGTTTTGTTTCTATTAATACTGCATCAATTCCATTATTTTTTGCAGGTTTGTAATCCCAAAAATAATTATCTCCGACCATTAGGGCTTTGTTTTTTGGAATTCCACGTTCCTTTAAAATTTTTATCATGAACTCTCCTTTAGAACTATGATATTCTTTAGTTGCATGTACTTCATCAAATAAATTATTCAATTTTAGATGTTTAACTCTACCTTTAATTACCATATCTGCTTTTCTAGGAGGATAAGGATTAGTTGAAAGAAGTATTGTTATAATTCCCTTTTTTTTTAATTTTTTTAATGTTGAATATGTTGTCGGAGTTAAAATAAGATGTTTATTATGTTCTTTGTGTCCGCCAGGTAATTCATAAACTTTCCAAGCACCTTTGTTATGTTTGGTTTTCTTAGGATACCATAGCGTCCCATCTCCATCAAAAAATATGAGCTTCTTCATATTATTAAGTTAATTTGATGTATAAAATTGTAACGCCAAGGACGGGATTTGAACCCGCGACCCCCGAAGGGACAGGATTAGCAATCCTGCGCAATACCAGGCTATGCGACCTTGGCAGGTATAAGACACCCTCTCTCCTCGGGGTTTGTGAGGGTTGCCGAAGCAACTGAGAGAAGGTGAATGGGACTGGCAGGATTTGAACCAGCGACCTTCCGATCTTCAGTCGGGCGCTCTCCCAGACTGAGCTACAGTCCCATTGAAATCTCGGCCTGAGAGATTTATAAGTGTTTTTGTTAAGGTAATTTATTTATACGTCTGAAACATTAAGATTATATGGCTAATAAGTCCTGGCATGCTAAATCAGCAGAGAATATATATTCAGAGCTAAAAGCTTCCAAAGATGGAATAACTTCTACAGATGCTAAAGAACGAATAAAGACCTATGGCCTAAATAAGCTTACCAAAAAGAAAGAACATACTATTTTGAAAATTTTAATTGGTCAGTTCAAATCATTTCTTGTCGGACTACTTGTAGTTGCAATGGTTGTTTCTTATGTTATTGGAGAACATATCGATGCTTATGTTATTGGAATTATTGTAATACTCAACGCACTGCTTGGATTCATTCAAGAATATCGTGCAGACAAAGCAGTTGAATCTTTGAAGAAACTGTCGGCACCAAAGGCGCACATAATGCGAGACGGAAGGGTTCAAGAAATTGATGCAGAACAACTCGTTCCAGGAGATATTTTAGTTCTTGCAGAAGGGGACAGAATTCCTGCCGATGCTAGGTTAATTGAAGCAATGAATCTTGAAGTTAACGAATCTGCACTAACTGGAGAGTCAAATCCAGTTGCCAAGCAATCTGAAGTAATAACTGAAGAAAATATAACTATTGGAGATAAGAAAAATATGGTTTTCATGAACACAATTATTACTCGTGGCCGAGGTACGGCGATTGTTGTTGAAACCGGAATGTCATCAGAAATCGGATTAATCGCTAAAAGTATATCTGAACAAAAGACACCTGAAACACCACTACAGAAAAAACTGGATGTTGTTGCTAAGAATCTAGGGTTTGCAGCATTAGGAGTTTCTGCTGCAGTATTCGGAATTGGAATGCTCCGCGGTGGTGAAATAATTGAGATGTTCACTGCGTCTGTTTCGTTAGCAGTAGCTGCAGTTCCGGAAGGTTTACCTGCAGTTGTAACGATTACGCTCGCTCTTGGATTGCGAAGGATGGCCAAATCTAATGCTTTGATTCGTAAGCTTCCAGTTGTTGAAACGTTAGGGAGTGCGACAGTTATTTGTTCTGACAAAACAGGAACCTTAACTAAGAACGAAATGACGATTGAGCAAATTTATACTTCTGGAAAAGTGATTAAAGTTTCTGGACTGGGCTATACTCCCGAAGGTGATTTTTCATTAGATGGTAAAGAGATTAAAGCTAAGAATTCAAAGAGCTTGGCCTTGATTTTAAGAGCCGGAACTTTATGTACTACTGCGGGACTGTATAATGATGAAGCCAAAGGGTGGTATATCAATGGAGATCCGACTGAAGGTGCACTTATTGTTTCCGCTCGTAAGGCAGGTTTTTCCAAGGACGCCCTAAAAAAAGAGCACAAGTTTATAACCGAACTACCATTTGATTCTGACCGTAAAATGATGTCAGTAATTTATGATTTACAAAAGAAACGTATTGCATATATTAAGGGTGCACCTGAGATTTTCTTAGAAAAAGCAAGTCATGTTTATACTGAAAAAGGTATCAAGAAATTGACTACCAAAGAAAAAGAAAAAATCCACAAAGTTTTGGAAGATATGTCAAATAATGCTCTGCGGGTTTTAGCAATAGGTTACAAGTATTTACCTGACAAGGAAAAATATACAACTAAAGAAGTTGAAAGTCAGATTGTTTTTGTAGGATTACAAGCAATGATTGATCCGGCGCGTTCTGAAGCCAAAGCAGCAATTGCCAAATGTACTACTGCAGGAATTAAGACAATCATGATTACGGGAGATCATTCAAGCACTGCCTCAGCTATTGCACGTGAGCTTGGAATATTAGAAGGTACTGGAAAGGTTGTTGTCGGAAAAGAATTGGAAACGATGTCTGATGCTCAACTTGAAGAACTTGTTGATACAGTTCGAGTGTTTGCAAGAGTTTCACCTCAGCACAAATTGCGAATTGTTTATGCTTTGAAAAAGAAAGGTCATGTTGTTGCTATGACGGGAGACGGAGTAAATGACGCTCCGGCATTGAAGGCAGCAGATATTGGAGTAGCAATGGGAATCAATGGTACAGATGTTGCAAAGGATTCAGCAGATATGGTGTTGGCAGATGATAATTTTGCCTCAATTGTTTCGGCGGTTGAAGAAGGAAGAGGAATATTTGATAATGTAAAGCATTTTATTCGTTATTTATTATCAAGCAATGTTGGTGAAGTTATGGCAATCTTTGTAGCCATGTTAATTGGATTACCTTTACCATTAATTGCAGTCCAAATTCTTTTGATGAATTTACTAACTGACGGTTTGCCAGCATTAGCGCTGGGCGTTGATCCTCCGGTTTCAGGAATTATGAATCGACCTCCGCGAGATCCTAAAGAGGGCGCAATTACTCGAAGTACTTGGATGTTTTCAATTTTAGTTGGTTTGACTATGATGGTTGGAACAGTTGGAGTGTTCTGGGCGAATCTTTCCGGAAGTGTAGAACATGCACGAACATTAGCATTCACTACCTTAGTAATGTTCCAAATGTTTAACATATTTAACTCTCGAGCAGAGCGATCAATCCTGAAAGATACTCATGCAATTTTCAATAACAAAGCATTACTGCTTGCAATACTTGGTTCAATTTCATTACAAGCATTAATTGTTCATTGGTCAGTTCTTCAAATTTACTTTGAAACGGTTGGGTTGTCTGCAATGGACTGGGTAACTGCAATCTTGATTGGATCATCCGTAATTCTGGTTGTTGAAGTGAAAAAACTGTTCGTAGTTCAAAAGAGTTTTAAAGCTTAATTTGAACTCCAGTCCATGGTTAAAATCAAAAAGGGCGACTTAATTGAACTAGATTTCATTGGAAGATTCAAAGAAACTGGTGAAGTATTTGACTTAACTGTTGAGGAAGTTGCTAAGAAAGAAAAACTGAAAGGTCCGGAGAATTTTAAATATGGTCCGATGAAAGTCTTTGTTGGTTCTGGACAATTATTGAAAGGAATTGATAATAAACTAATTGGATCTGAAATTGGATCTGAACAAGAGTTTGATTTGAAAGCTGAAGAAGCGTTTGGAAAAAGAAATCCAAAATTAATCCAACTTGTATCTATTAATAAATTGAAAAAGCACAATTTGAATCCTATTGTAGGAATGCAATTAAATGTCGATGGAAGAGTTGCAGTAGTCAGATCAGTTACTGGTGGGAGAGTTATTCTTGACTTTAATCACCCATTTTCAGGCAAAGAAGTTAATTATTGGCTAAAACCTCAAAAAATTATCTCAGATCTTAAAGAAAAGGTTGGACTTGCTATGGAATTGATTGGATTTAAAGCAGATAATCTGAAAGTAGATAAAGGTAAAGTTACGCTTAAGCTAGCAAACAAAGATAAGCTGGGCGATAAATTCTTTGACATGCTTGAGAAACAGATCAAAGTAATGGTACCAGAAGTCAAATCTGTTACTGTTGCGTAGTGTTCTTTTAATCGTAATAATGCTTATAAAAATCTGAATGATATCTAAATCAAGCTAGAATGGACCCTTATGACGATTATTCAGATAATGTCGATTACAACACTAGCCCAGACACTAATACCGACACAAGTTATGATTCTACAGAAACAAGTTATGACTCATTTGGGAGCGATACTTCAACAGATAGTTTCTTGAATGAACCTGCAGCACCGGCGCAAGACAGTTTTAGTAGTACTGGATTTGATGCTCCAGCAGATGTTTCAAGTTTGAGTAAAGATGATGAAGAACTTGAAAAAGTTCTTGCAAATCGTAAGGCTCGAATAAAGGTAATTGGTTGTGGAGGTGCAGGAAATAATACAATTTCCCGAATTTCTGAAATCGGAGTTACTGGTGCAGAAATTATTGCAATTAATACTGATGCTCAAGATTTGCTAAATGCAACTGCTGATCGAAAGTTGTTGATTGGAAAAGATTTAACTCAAGGACTTGGTGCAGGGTCCGATCCTCGGATAGGAAAGGATGCAGCTAAAGAATCTCAGAAAGAAATTAAAGAAGCTTTACAAGATTCTCATATGATATTTATTACTGGTGGACTTGGGGGAGGAACAGGAACTGGATGTATGCCTGAAGTTGCAAGCATTGCAAAGAAGATGGGCGTCTTGACTGTTGCTGTTGTCACCCTGCCTTTTGAAATGGAAGGAGTTCTTAGACATGAAAATGCAATGGTTGGTCTTGAAGAACTTGAAGGTTTAGTTGATACTTTGATTTTGATTCCGAATGATAAGCTGATTGAACTTGCTCCAGACTTGCCCCTACATACTGCGTTTAAAGTTGCAGATGAAATTTTGACTAATGCAGTTAAAGGTATTGCAGAATTAATTACAAAACCAGGATTAATTAATTTAGATTTTGCCGATATTAAGGCTGTAATGAGTTCTGGAGGAATTGCTATGATTGGATTGGGTGAAAGTGATACAGAAAACAGAGCGATAGAATCTGTTGAAAAAGCATTAAGCAATCCGTTGTTAGATGTTGAAGTTTCCGGAGCAACTGGTGCTTTGATTAATGTTATTGGTGGTCCAGACATGACTCTTGATGAAGCTAAGAAAGTTGTTGAGAATGTTACTGAACGTCTTGATGAGAATGCTAAGATTATCTGGGGAGCACAATTGAGTCCAGAATTACAAAACTCAGTTCGAACAATGTTGGTAGTAGTGGGAGTTAAATCTCCACAAATTTTTGGTCCAAAGAGAACCATGTCTCATAAAAAACAAGAAGATATGGAAGGAAACTTTGGAATTAAGTTTATAGACTGATGGAATTTGATGAATATCAAAGGAAAACAAAAGAAACTGCAATTTATCCTAGAGATAATCCAATGACTGCCTTAAGCTATGCAACTTTAGGTCTTGTTGGAGAGGCTGGAGAAATTGCCAATAAAGTAAAGAAAATTATTCGAGATCAGGGTGGAGATATTAACCAAGAGGTCAAGGATAAGTTAGGAAAAGAATTGGGAGATGTTTTATGGTATGTTTCGGCGCTTGCTAGTGAATTGGGTGTCAGTTTAAGCTCTGTTGCTAATGATAATCTTGATAAATTATTCTCTAGAAAAGAACGTGGAACTTTGAGTGGAAGTGGCGATAATCGCTAAGTTCACTGGAAAGCTTTATAAATGAAACTTCTCA
>CAZYQG010000005.1:0-3231 GCA_964649785.1 Candidatus Woesearchaeota archaeon
ATTCTTGTAAAGCTAACTAGCGCAACAGGAAGAAAAGTCTGGAACAGAAACGTAGTCAAAAAAATGAGAGGAGTAACAGTCAAAGCAGCAGAGAAAATAGGTGTAAGACTATCCGCCTGGACGGAAATAACGATCGCTTTCGCAGCAACTAAAGACGCTGAAAAATTGGATCCCACCCCAATAACAAAAGTTGCAAGGCGAATAGCATATGGATTGCTTGCAACAGGAGAAGGATTCTTAACTTTCTGGCCAATCCATAGATCAATTGTTAATTCTCAAGACGCAACACAACAAATAGAAGACAAATTTGGAACCTTTGAATTCCACACTGGAAATACTGAAATACATGTTGCAAAGCCAAATTGTTATAGTGAAAGATATGCGGTTGATGCAGATTTAGACATACCTTACATTGGATGGATAGGATTAGACGAAATCCTTGGAAGACAGTTTAATATGCCAATGTCCAGAAAATTAGATAATGCTCCTCCGAGAGAATACAGCAAAATAACAAATGACGATGATGAATGCTATGACGCTCATAATGTTTACCTAAACCAAGATGGTGAAGTAATCAGAAATAGATTTGGAGATGTTATTGGAGACAACCCTTACGCAGCAGCCGTAGGAATACCTTTTGCAGCATGTGTTGTGTTGGGTATAGTTGAACCTTCATATGGAAGTGGATGTATAATGGGAATGGAGACAGCCATACTGGGAGCTTGGGCAAATTCTGACAGTTTCATCTCACAAACATATAGCGGAGTTATATTTGAAGGAGAGATAACAACTGGAGAACTAAACGAAGGAAATGTTGCACAACAAGCAGTGGGAATAATAAGTCCTTATGAGTCTTGGAGTGCTAACTTGTTTATGGTCGGTGTATCTGCCGTAATTTATACATGGATTAAAACAGTCACACCTAGTGAAAAAAGTGCACGCAAGGCTGCCGCCGCCGCAATGTTACCTCTTCTAATTTACACAAACTTTCCTGCAGACTCATCAACATTATTCTCATACATTTCAGATTCAGGAAGACTAATTGATTCTGAAAAAGAGTATTATATGAATGATCCACTACTAATTTCAATCAGCAAAAAATATGATGAAGATAAAGACAAATATGTCTTAGTAATAGATAAAGAAATATGAAATCAAAAAAAGGAACAAGTCAGGCAGAAACAATATTATACTTATTCTTTGCAGTTGTATTTATCATGATTGGAATTTTATCAGTAAAATCATATTTGATAAACGCAGAACTAAACAAAGATTTACAACTTTCAAATCTTGACTTCGGAGTAATAAGCAACAGAATCTTATCTTCAGACAATTGTATTGGAGAACGACAAACCGTAACACTAACTGATGGCGAAGCAGACTATAATGTTCATTTTATCAAGATAGGAAATATAGTAAAAAGCAAAGTGACCGATTCAAAGATTGAAGAGTGTCTCAAGGGATTTGACAAAGGAAAGTACAAAACATTATCCGACGGAACAACAACTTTTGTTGAAGGAAATTATAAGATTAAATTATCAGAACTATTGTCTGATGGAACTAGAACCGATCTTGGAAATCCAGAAGGTTACGGCACACATACTTGCCAACCAAAAAGCCGAAAAGGAGAATTTCTAATCGGAGTAAAAGGTTCATCAACAGGTCTAGGAGTACTTGAAATATGCATAGCCTAAAGAAAGGACAGATAAATTTCATGGTAGAATTGTTCATTGGAGCTGTGCTAATATTATTAATAGTTGTAAGCAGTTATTATTTCGCAGAACAAGCAAGGCTGGAAGCAAATGCAATTGTCTACGCAGAAAATACAGAATCAAATTGTTACATAACTCTCAACACGTTAATGCAGTCAGATCAATTCCTTAACGGAAAAACCTCAACCCAACTATCCGAAATTATTAATGCACAAGAAAAATTGGAAACAATTAGAGACAAACTACAAATCATGCTACCAACTTCAAGATTTAGCCTAACTCTATTTGGAACATGTAGAGACTTCAGAGGAACTTGTGATAAAGATGAACTAAGTAACCTAGCGGAAGCAAGCACAATTAGATTAGAAAATGATCCAAAGACTACAACACCAAAACGATCTCAATTCAGTGATAACGCAAACTTCGAGAGGTGCAATTATCCAATTCCAATTGAGTGTAACTTAGATAATTATGTAGATGAAGATACGGACGAAAGTTGTACAAGATTTATTGAACTGAGGTTAAACTACTAATGAAAAAAGGACAGATGCTAATCATAACTGCAGTAGTAATGCTAGTTTCACTAGGAGCAGTTTTAATGTGGAATGAAGGAGGTATCACAAAAGAAGTCACAGTCGGTCAAACTCAAGCAGACATATTTGAAACATTCGCCATAGGTCAAACAATTAACAACTATTTAGGTGATGCAGCAGAAATCGCACTATGTAATGCATTACACTCAACTGGTTTAAATTGGGAAGCCGAAGCACTACCAGAGTCAGATGAAATCGAGATTTACTTCGAAGAAAGATATCTAGACAATCTCGCAGTTTACATAGCGGCATTTCCCCCAATAAAGAAGACCTCTTTAGAAGATGAATACGCATTATACACAAATCTATTTTTCCACTCAGAATTCGATTATGAAAATGAAATAATCAAAGGAGGACCAGATAAAGTAATATACAATCACGCATATGGTTATGATCCTGAAGAAAACGTATCACTATACGAAACTGTTGAATTTGTTGACTATCTAGAAATATTAAGTGATGACGGATTCATATATAAATTAAAACCAATATATTCAGTAACTTTTCCAACACAATTCTTTGATTATTTCGAAACAGCCAGAGCTTGGACTTCAGGAACACCAGAGGGATTCCAATCAATAGCAAAGGAACAAGAAACGATTATTTCAACAGAAGAAGGCGTAGAAGATACAATAAGTCCAACCGGAAGAGTAATAGCAACAACAGATTTGAAGTGTTTAGGGAAAAATGTACAAATAATTTTCACTCCTTAATCACAACTTTTAAAAACCTCAATTATTACCCAAACGCATGGCAAAGCTCAGACCAGCAAGTTGTCACCGAAGAATTAAACGAGCATACACTCGTACCTCGAAGTATAGACGACTATCTTACATTAAGGGAGCTCCAAACCATAAGATTATTCACTTTGACTCAGGAAACAGACGATATGAAATGTTTCCAAAAACTCTAGTTCTAAACGCAGA
>CAZYQG010000005.1:3331-21403 GCA_964649785.1 Candidatus Woesearchaeota archaeon
AAAGATGCAAAAAGAGCATTAGAAAAAGCATCAAAGAAATTCGGAATTTCTTGCACAATTAGAACACTAGATAATCCATTATATGTTGGAGCAGAAGCAGCAGCATTAATCAAACCTAAATTCAGAGAAGCAGCACCAAAGGCAGAAGAAGAATCTACTGAGGAAGCTGAAACAACTGAAACTCCGGCTGAAGAAAAACCTGCAGAAGCAACTGCTTAATCTTCTATCCAAATGTTTTTAACTAATCTATAAACCAATATACCATATGGTTATTTGGCTGAATGAAGTTTCAAAATCCAAAGCAGATGAAGTTGGAGAGAAGGCAGCACTTTTAGGCGAGATGATTAAATTCGGTTTTCCAGTACCAAAAGGTTTCGTAATTCCTTATGACGAATTTGACAAAGCCATGGTCGAGTTGGGACCAGAAATACAATCAATTTTATCTATTGCAAATCCAGACAACTTTAATTCAATTATTACAGCATCATCAAAAATAAAAGAACTATTCAAGAGCTACCAATTTTCAAATGATTTCGAAAGAGAAGTAAAAGATTATTATTCAAAACTTCACATTGATAAGAACGAATACGGAAATGTAAATTCTGACGCATTCAATTTCATCAAAGCAGGAAGAGAGCTTCCGTTTGTATCTGTTAGAGTTTCAAATGCATCATCTACTCCAAAACACTATTCAACTTCATTAAATGTTAAACAAACTCAAGAAATTCTCTCAGCAATAAGAAAAGCCTGGGCATCAATTTATTCACCGTATTCAATTCTTTATCGGAGAGCAAACAATTCACCATTCCCAAGAGCAGCCATCCTGATTCAAGAAATGGTAAACTCATCAAAGTCAGGAGATTTATTTTCAATCAATCCCATAACTGGAAACAAAGACCAAATTGTAATTCAAGGGCGCTGGGGACTAAGTCTAAAAAGTTCTCCAGGAGCAAGCATATTTATTTGTGATAAGCAATCAGCACAAATACTCGAATCTTACGAATCCAAACCAACAAAATATTACACAAAAGATCCGCAACATGGAAACACTGCAGTAAGAACTCTCGAAGATGATTTCAAAAACATTCCAGTTTTAGGATCAAGAGAAATAGAACTACTAACAAAAATTGCAACAGATGCAGAAAACAAATTAGGGTTCCCAGTAAACCTGGAATGGTCAATAGAAAAGAGAAAGTTCCACTTGATTCAAGTAAGACCGGCATCAAACTTTTTCAAAGGACCCGTATTTTCAAATCAATTTCCAAACCAATTCGATAAAACAATGGCAAGAGGATTACCTGCTTCACCGGGATTTGTTACAAACAAAGCAGTAATAATAAATTCACCAAACGATTTTCATAAATTCCAACCAAATAATATTCTAATAACAGATTCTTTCAATGGACAAATACTTCCACTAATGCTTCAATCTTCAGGAGTAATTTTCAAGAATGAAGATCTTTCATCCTTCGGAGCAGTAATTGCAAGAGACTTTGAAAAGCCATGTATAGTAAAAGCAAAAGTACAAATTAATTCAGATATTAATCAAGCAGAGTTAAACGCATCAACTGGAAAACTATACGGACCCGAACAAGCTACAGAAACTCAACTTGAATCTGAAGCACCAACTGAGACAATAAACTTAGATGGAATATACAAAAGTCTAGAGGGAGTAGAACACGAACTAACAACACTAAATGCACAATTGACTGAAGCAAGAAGTCAAAATCTTCTGTCTGATTCAGACAGAGAAAAATCAAAACTAATTTCAGATTTAGAATGGGAAGTAAGAGAACTCAAAGAAAAACTTAGTCGGCATCTACAGTAAATAAAACATCGTCACCATCGACATCAAATATTTTTACAATCGCTCCAGCATCTAACCAAGCATGAGCATAATTTACTGCCGCAAAAGCATTAACCCAATCATCGCTTTCTTTGAAGTGATTAGCATCAGATAAATAACTACGTGCCATTTCCAAATATTTCTTTCCAATCTTTTCCTCACGAGAAGATAAACCTTCAGCAAGCTTAACCTTTTCAAGAGCTTGAGCCGTAAGATTCAAATATTTATCTAGCTTTTCAGCAGTTATTTCTTTCATAACAAAACTCCCGATTCCACTATTATAAATCCTCCGAAGAGCTAACATTTAAATAAAACAAAAACATTAATAGGTTATGAAGAAATTCGATTACCATCACTATATTTCAGGAATTGTAATCATTGTATCGCTTCTAATTGTTACCTTCTTCGTATTTGGTCCAAATGCAAACTTTTTCAAAGGATTTGAAACACCAGCCAATTGCGATGATGTACCAGCTGCACCAAACGCAGTCGCATTCTACAAAAACACAGATTCAGATAATGACGGATTAAGTGATTATTATGAATGCATTTATGGAACAAACCCAATAGT
Organism: Candidatus Woesearchaeota archaeon; assembly: GCA_964649785.1. GTDB lineage: Archaea > Nanobdellota > Nanobdellia > UBA10117 > ARS21 > JAAZWY01. The sequence continues at coordinate 5,749 of CAZYQG010000005.1, forward strand.
TGCAGATACAGATGGAGACCATCGATCTGATGGAAAAGAAGTTTACGCAAACCCTCCAACAGACCCACTAACAATAGATTAAGCTAAATAACAACACTTTTAATCAAACTTCAAACAATAAGACTATGATCGAAAAATATGATATTGAGATTCAGAAAATTGTCGACGAAGCAAAGAAAATCGAAGCAAAGACAATTGTAATTCAATTACCAGACGGTCTCAAAAACGACGCAACAAAACTTCAAGTTCAATTGGAAGAATTAACTGGAGCAACAATAGTTTTCTGGGCAGGTTCAAATTTCGGAGCATGTGATATTCCAACAAATTTACCAAAAGAATACGATATGTTGGTGGCAATTGGTCATGCGTTTGCGTACAACATTAAAGACTGAATTCTACAAAACCTTTAAATAAAATCACCCTTAAGACTAGTTATGGCTTTTCTAGGAATGGAAGGAACACTTGGAACCGGAATCGGTCTCCTCCTAGGATTAGCGTTGCTTAAGTATAGCGGATATGTTGATGCTGTACGAAAGGAGCTTAGTTATATCGCGGCTGGTGCAATGTTTTTGCTACTTAGCTCAGTGACTGGAACTGGGCTTGACGGAATTGCAGGCTTCGAACAAGCCATTCTTTACATAAACATAATTTTTGTAGTAGTTGCATTCCTGTTAACGTTAATCGGTGCATTGTTAATGGCAGTGCAAATATTTTCAAAGATCAGATAAACTCTGGTCTTTGTTTTTCTTTTTTCACTTCGAAACCCTTTTAATCGGAAAACTCGCCCACAAACTATGAGAACCTTATTCATTGAGGCATACATAAAAGAAGACATTGAGCCACTTTTAGATAATATAATCAAAACAGTAAAAGAAAAGAAAATTGGATTAGTAACAACAGTTCAACATATTCGAAATCTTGAGAAAGCAAAAGAATATCTTGAGAAAGCAGGAAAGAATGTTTACGTAGGAAAACCTGCAAAAGATTTACAACCAAAACAAGGAATCTACGCATTCCATCCAGGTCAAATTCTAGGTTGTGATGCTTCAGCAGCAATCGATATCGAAGAAGATGTAGACGCGTTTATATTCTTAGGAACTGGAGAATTCCATCCTTTATTCATCGCATTCAATTCAGAGAAACCAATTTGGCTAGCAAACCCTCTAACTCAAACAGTAGAACTTCTTCCAGAAGAACGCAGACGAAAATTCTTCGCAAAACAAGCAGCAAGAATGCATCACGCAGAAGAAGCAAAGTGCTACGGACTAATCGTATCAACCAAACCAGGTCAAGTATATTTGAATATGGCAAAACGGATGAAAGAACAATCAGAAAAACTCGGTAAAAAGGCAGTAATCCTTCTTTCAGATACCATTACTCCAAACGATTTAATGAATTATCACGAAGTAGATTGTTTTGTTAATACGGCATGTCCAAGAATCGTCGAAGACCAACCCTTCTATCCAAAAACAATGGTGAATGGCACCGAATTAAAGCAGATTTTCAACAAGCTAAGCGCTGAAACCAAAGCAAAATCTTTATAAACCTACTAACCAGAATTAAACACAATGGAAATCCTATCCAAACAAAAGACATTATTGAAGATTAGTTTCAAACCTATTGATCAAGGTATCTTGAATGCAGTTAACGATAAGATCTGGGAAGAAAAAGACGTAGAATCCTCAGGATTCCAAGTTACTCACCCAGAAGTTGGAGAGGCAATTTTTACAGTAAGAACAAAATCAAAAGACGCAAAAGCAGTTTGGAACGCAGCAATTGCAACTTTGACAAAAGAGTTCGCATCCCTAGCTAAACAAAAGCTGTAAGCTTTTTATTCTAATACCTTTTAGACCTTATATGAAGATTAATAGTGAACTCAGAGTTCTAGGTATAGACGATCTTCCACACAAAAGAACTCAAGCAGGTGATAAAATTCTCGCAATAGGAACAATCTTTCGTGGAGGAAAGTTTATGGACGGACTTCTAACAACACATCTAACTTGTGACGGAGATGATTCAACATCTTGCTTCATAAATATGATAAACAAAAGCAAGAACAAAAGTCAACTGAGAGTAATCTTAACTGACGGAATAACTTTCGGAGGTTTCAACGTAATTGATCTCCACAAAATCAACAAGAAGACAAATATTCCAGTAATTTCAGTAGTAAGGCACAAACCTCATTATGATAAAATAAAACGAGCCATAAAGAATGTATCACATTGGGAACACAAATGGCACCTAATCGAAAAGGCAGGAAAAATACACGAAGCAATAATCACAAACAAAACGCTAAACAAACCAGATAACATTTTCTTTCAATGCGCAGGAATAACTCCAGCGAAAGCAGCCAAGATTCTACAACTTACAACCAAACACGGAGTAATTCCGGAACCGTTAAGAATGTCACACATCATTGGTTCAGGATTATACTTTGGAGAATCTAGAGGACACGCATGAAAAAAACTTGGAAAGAAATTTGGAATTTTTTATGGAAAGATGATAGTTGGGAATCGTTCATAGCTAGCGCAGTGGTAGTATTAATTGTAGGAAAATTTATCCTTCTTCCAGTACTTGGAGTTCTATTAGGAACACAACTTCCCGTAGTTGCAGTAGTTTCAAGCTCAATGGATCACGGAGTTTTAGATTTCGATCAATGGTGGGAACAGAATCAAGAGTATTATCGAACCTTTGAAATAGATAAGAATGAATTCAAAGAATTTCCACTAAATAATGGATTCAAGAAAGGAGATGCAATTGTTTCTCTAGGAAAAGATTTTGAAGATCTGAAAGTCGGAGATATAATCATATTCCAAACTTCTGCAAGAAGCGAACCAATAATTCATAGAATTGTAAAAATCGGAGACGGCTGGGTCGGAACAAAAGGTGATAATAATCTAAATCAATTAACTTTCGAGAAGAGAATTCCTTCAGAAAACATAATTGGTGTAGCAAAAGCACGTGCACCACTACTTGGATGGGTAAAAGTAGGATTTTTACAATTAATCAATAAACTTTGATTTACAAAAACTTTTTTAAGTTGACTATACATAAATCAGGAATGGTTTCAAGTTTGTTTAATCCGGACGGATCTATCAAGATCCCAAAAAAGTCAGTTAAGATAAAAGAGAAGACTAAGCGTGAAGAAAAAGGAAAAGGCGCAAGCACACAAGAAGAAAGCACAATGGCAACAGTCAATGAAGATTGTGAGAAGTGCGGTCACACTGAAGCTTACTGGTGGACAGAACAAACACGTTCATCTGACGAACCAGAAACACAATTCTTTAGATGTACCAAGTGTAAACACACTTGGAGAGAATATAGCTAAGAATATAATTTCTTTTAAATCAACATAATCTTTCTAGCTCATGGCAGAGGAAAAGAAAGAAGAAAAAACAGTTTTCAAGAGATATCCATTTCAAACTACAAAAATTGCCGATCTAACAAAAGAAACAAAAAGCATCGCAATAACTGGAGTAGTATTAAGTAAGGACAACGAAATTCAATCTTTCATAGTTGATGACAGTACTGGAAAGATAAACGTAATTACAAACAATTCAGATGCCTTCAAATCATTCCAAGAGGGAAAAGTTGTAAGAGTTCTAGGAAAAACTTGGGGCGAAGGAGACGACTTAGAAATCCAATCAGACTTAATTCAAGATTTTTCACAACTTGATATGGAACTTTACAAGAAAGTAATATAAACCTCAAAGTTCTAAATTTATTATGGGATTATTTAAACGAGTGAACCAAATTCGACCAAACTATTCTATATTTATCATTCTAATAATTGCGCTTTCATTATACGCAGGAAACCTAACTTCTGAATTTATAGATTTTCCAACATTTGGATTTTCAAAACCAATGCTAATTGGAGCAGCGTTAGGGATTTCTGCAATAATTACCGTAATTACCAGTTACGTGGCAACCCGACTCTAAATTGAATAAATCTTTATAAATTAACAAGCAGAGAATTGATTGATGTTCACTCTAAAACTAAATGACCCAAAGATTCTAAATAATACAATCGGAACCATTTCCGAATTTATTTCAGATGCAACTTTTCAAATCACAAATGAGGGATTAAAACTAGTAGCAATGGATCCAGCAAACATTTCAATGGTAATCTTGACAATTCTACCTTCAGCATTTACTGAATATCAAGTAAATGAACCTTCAAAAATAACGATCAATCTTGACGGTTTCAGACAAGCGCTAAGAAGAGTTCGAGGAGGAGAATCAATTACCTTGACTCATTCAACTAACAAATTGAATGTAACAATTACTGGATCTTCAACAAAACGTTTCTCAATCCCTCTTTTAGAAGATGAGGAAGTTGAAAGAAAGATTCCCGAACTAGATTTCAAAGTAAGTATCGAGATGGACTCAAAAGAATTCAGAGATTTTGTAGACGATGCAAGCATTGTCAGCGAAGCAGTTGGATTGAAGGCAGCAGAAAATCTCCTACTACTAACAGCGGGAGACACAGGAAGAAAAGTAGATATTGAATTAGCAAAAGGATCATCTGCATTAGTGAGCATGAATATCAAAGAGCCAGCAAGCTCAATTTACTCTGTTGAATATTTGAAAAAGATGTCAAAAGCAGCATCATTCGCAGACTCAGTCAAAGTAAATTTCTCATCCGAATATCCTTTGAGACTTGATTTCAAAGCATTAAACCAAGCGCAAATGTCATTCATTTTAGCACCAAGAATTGAGAATAAATAATCAAACTGCTGCTGAGCCAAAATCAATTCGACCATGATTTTCATAACCAATTACTTTTGAATCAGTATATTCCCAATCAAAAATTGAAGTAAAATTATCTGTCTCTATTTTTGGCAAAGCGAGTGGCACTCTCGAGAGTTGATCAAGTAAACATTCTCTATGATTCTCATAAATATGAACGTCTCCTAGATGTCCAACAAGTTTCCCCTCTTCATATCCAGTCTCTTTAGCAAGCAAATGCAACAACAAACCGTAACTTGCAATATTGAATGGCAAACCGAGAGCAGTATCAACAGATCGTTGATTCCACATCAAATTTAACTTACCTTTCTTTTCACCAGTTTCTTCATCAATAGAATGATCAGCAACTGTAACTTGAAAACCATAATGACACGGCGGTAGCGCCATCTCTCCAACTTGTTTAGGATTCCACGCATTAACAATCATTCTACGACTTCCTGGATCTGTATTAAGAGTCTCAATTAAATTCTCAAGCTGATCGACTCCCTGTCCATGATAGTCAAAATCATATCCATGATAATTTGCGTCAAAGTGCCGCCATTGGAAACCATAAATCGGACCAAGATCTCGTTCTTCAGCCATTAATTTCTTAGTCTCAAGATCATGACCATAAGGAACCTTCTTTCCCCAACACCACGAATCCCAGATATGATTATCTCGATCTTGTAACCATTTTTTATCAGTACTTCCTTTGATGAAAAACTCCAACTCAGATGCAACCAATCTAAGTGGAACACTTTTTGTTGTGAGCAGTGGAAATCCATCAGACATATTATGTTGAAATATCGCTCCCGGAATAGAGTAGGCAGGAATTCCAGTCCTATTTTCACTCAGAGTTCCATTAACAATAATATCTCTAACAAGCGCAGTGTATGGTCGCATAAATAATCATTTAACTGAAATTTAAATAGATATCACCAATAAAATGAACAATTGCTTAAATAACAAATTACAGAAATTAATCCGTGGAGCGAGGAAAATTAATTGTCATTGACGGAACTGATGGCGCAGGAAAAGAAACACAAACCAAACTTCTTGAGCAACGGTTAAACTCGGAAGGAATTCATGTGATAAAATATTCTTTCCCAAATTATGATTCGGTTTATGGACAAATGATTTCTCAATATCTACAGGGAGAGTTTGGAACATCAACAGAAGTTCATCCCAAATTAGCTTCACTTCTTTATGCATTTGATCGAGGAATGGTCGCAGATGAAATGACTGGACATTTAGAAAGCGGACACTACATTTTATGTGATAGATTTATAGAATCAAACATTGCCTATCAACAAGCAAAACTTCCAGAAGAAAAACGAAACGAATTCTTTGATTGGTTAACTGAGTTAGAACATAATGAACTAAGAGTTCCTGAATCTGATTCAGTATTATTCTTAAGAGTACCCGTAGATATATCTAGAATAAATATGGATGAACGAGAAGAACTTGATGGTCACGAATCAAATCAAACCTATCAACAAAAAGTTCTGAAAAGTTATGAATCACTATCCAAAGATAATGAAAAATGGACGATAATCGATTGCACGAATAATGGAGAAATGCGTAGTCGAGAAGAAATCCACGAAGAAATTTATCAAGCAATCCAATAAGTTTTAATTATATTCTACCAATGGTTAACATGGTCAAAGCAAAAATTCGTGAGATTATTCAAGAAACTCCCGACATAAAGAGATTAATTTTAGAACTTGACAAAAACATGCCTTTCCGTGCAGGACAATTTGTAATGCTAAAGATCGATTCAGAAAGATTTGATAAACTTATTCCCACTCGAGCATATTCAATTGCAAATGCACCAAATGATAAATTCGAGATTCAAATCATTGCAAAAATAATTCCAGACAGCAATTTTAGTCAATATTTAGATCAACTTGAAACTCACGAAGAGATTGAAATACAAGGACCTTTTGGAAGATTCACTCTTTCAGATAAGGACAAAACAACAGAAGTAACTCTTCTTGGTGCAGGAACTGGAGTTGCACCACTGGTCGGAATAATGGAGTATGCTTTACAAAACAACATAAAACCACATTTGATTTATTGCGACAAACAGGATGAAGACCTAATTAACATTAAACAATTTGATGAATTAACCCAGAATAAAAAAATTACAAGTAAAATATTAACAACTCGAGATAAAGATTCAGAGAGAATTAAATGTCACGTAACAAAAGAATTTCTGAAAGAAAATCTACCAACTCGAAAAGGATTGTTCTATGTTTGCGGACCTCTTGAGTTTGTAAACAACGTTGTAGGATATTTAGAAGAATTAGGAATAGAAACCGACAATATCAAAACTGAAAGATATGGATAGAAATCATAAAATTCTAAACGAGCTTGAAAGACTTTACAAAGGTGGACCTTTCCTAAGTGGACGAACACCCTTTGAAAGACTAATCGCAGTTATACTTTCAGCTCAATGTACAGACAAACAAGTAAACAAAGTTACAAAAGAATTATTCAAAAAATACCGAACTCCGAAAGCATTCGCAAACGCAGATATCAAAGAGTTAGAAAAATTAGTTTATTCAACAGGATTCTATCGAGCAAAAGCCAGATATCTAAAAGAAACATCTCAAATAATTCTTGACAGATTCGGAGGAAAGGTTCCAGATAAAATGGAAGAGTTGCTTGAACTCCGAGGCGTAGCAAGAAAGGTTGCAAACATTGTAATGTGGGAAGCACATAATACCATTTCAGGAATTCCAGTAGACACACATGTAAAAAGAGTTTCATATCGACTAGGATTAACTAAAAACACAAATCCGGATAAAATCGAGCAAGACTTAATTAATATTTATCCGGAAGAAAAATGGCCAAATGTTTCCTACATGTTAATTGAGCACGGCCGAGCAATCTGTGATGCAAGAAATCCAAATTGCAAGAATTGTTCATTTGATAATATTTGTCCCAAGACCGGCGTAAAGTTTAAATAATTTCTTCCAAGCACAAGTTATGGAACACCAAAACGTAATCTCTTTAGGGCAACAAGCACCAGACTTTGAAACCGATACTTATGAAAATGGAGAATTCAAGAAATTCAAACTATCAAACAATAACGGAAAATGGACTGTCTTATTTTTCTATCCTTTAGATTTCACTTTTATTTGTCCAACTGAAATAAGAGCATTTGCAAAACACGAAAGCAGATTTAACGAACTCGGAGCACAAGTAATAGGAGCAAGTACAGATTCAGTTCACTCACATAAAGCATGGTTCCAGAAAGATTTACCTGAAGTAAAATTCCCAATCATTGCAGATACAACTCACAAAGTCTCAAAAATGTTTGGAGTTCTAAAAGAAGACGAAGGGATTACATATCGAGGAACATTCATACTTGATCCTAAGGGAGTTCTAAGATATTCAGTAATTTCAGACTTAGATGTTGGACGTTCAGTTGAAGAAACAATTAGAGCGTTAGAAGCACTAAAAAATGGAGGACTTTGTCCGGTTGAATGGAAACCTGGAGAGGAAACGCTCTAGGCCTTTTTCTTACCGTTCTTAGTTACACCGTTCCAGTTCTGTTTTTCCATATCTCCGAACCAGATTAGAAATTCTTCAACACGGATTCTGTCTGAAGTAAATTTCTTATAAATTTCAAAAAGTTTTCTGGCAATCATCGCCTGTTTTGGCTCAAGCTCTTTCATCGAAAAACGTAATACTCACGCCTTATAAATCTTGCGACAACTAACCGTAATATTTGTCCTTGTAAAACTCAATCAATTCGTTTACTCGCGGAATACAGGTTTTGTCCTGAACTCCAACCTTAGTTTTCTTTTGAACCGCTTCAAAATCGTGAGCACCCTCAAGAACTGCTTCCTCAATATCTTTGTCAGTAATCTTCAAAATCTTGTCAACAATTTCAGCACCCTTTGAAACAATTATTCTGTCTTTCTGACCAGACTTAAAGAAATAATTATTAATTGCCGCTCTCAATGCCTTGTCACCAAGAACCGAACAGTGGAATTTCCGCGCAGGCAAACCATGCAATCTTTCAACAATGTCATGAGGTTTTAATTCAAGAGCTTGAGTAATAGTCATACCGTCATTTTCAATAACCATCTCGGACATTATAGATGTGCTTGCAATTGCGCTAGCACAACCGAAAGTCTGCCACTTACATTCTTTAATTTTATCGGAATCAGCATCAACTTTAATCCAAATCTTCATCATATCTCCACAAGCCGGACTACCAACCTCTCCAACACCATCTGATATCGCTTCGTATTCAGTAGCTTCTTTTTGAGTTTTCAAAATATTCTTCGGATTGAAGAAATGGTCTCTAACTTCATCAGTATAGAACCAAGATTTTGCATCAACTTTTGCTTTTACATCTGGGTGAACTGTTCCTTTAACTTCTATCATCTTATTTCCTCTGCTTTCAAGTGAACTGGTGAAATACCTCGAAGCTTTTCAATAATCTCTGGAAGAACTTCCATCAATCGATCAACATCTTCCTTAGTATTTCGTTTACCTAAAGTGAATCTAATACTTCCGTGAGCTGCCTCATAAGGCATACCCATCGCAACAATTACGTGAGACGGATCCAAAGTTTTAGAAGTACAAGCACTTCCACTTGAAACATAAATTTCATGCTCATTCATCAGCAAAATAATTGCCTCACCTTCAATATTCAAGAAAGTAATATTTGCATTGTTTGCTAATCTCTTCTCTGTATGACCATTCAACCAAGACTCCGGAATTTCTTCAGTAACTCGCTTAATCAGATAATCTCGAATTTCTTTCAATCGAGCACTCTCAGAATCTTTTTCAGCTTGAGCCAATTCCAAAGCTTCAGCAAATCCAATAATCCCTGGAACATTTTCAGTTCCGCTTCTCCGATTATTTTCTTGACCTCCGCCATGAATCAAAGGAACCAATCTAATTCCTTTTCGAACATAAAGAAGTCCAACACCCTTTGGACCATAAATTTTACTTGCATTCAAAGTCATCATATCAACACCAATATTTCTGACATCAATATCCAAACTTCCTGAAGCTTGACATGCATCAGTATGGAATAAAATACCTTTCTCCTTTGCAATCTCAGAAATTTCCTTAATTGGTTGAATTGTTCCAATTTCATTATTTGCATACATTATAGAAATCAAAATTGTGTCCTCACGAACCGCTTTCCTAACTTGCTCAACATCAACAATTCCGTCCTTGTCAACACCAACATAAGTTACATCAAAACCTTCGTGACGCTCAAGATAATCGCAAGTGTCAGTAACTGCATGATGCTCAATTGAAGAAGTAATAATGTGACCTTTTTTCTTAGACTTGGTCAAACCTTTAATTGCTAAATTACAACTCTCAGTTCCACCACCAGTAAATATAATTTCACTAGGATCGCAACCAATTATCTTGGCAATCTTTTCCCGTGCCGCACCTAAAGCTAATTTAGCTTTCAAACCTTTATAGTGAAAGCTTCCAGGATTTCCATATTCATCCTCAAGATATTTGTTCATAACTTGAGTTACTTCTGGTCTCAAATATGTAGTTGCCGAGTGATCAAAGTACGTTTCCATTTTATAGATGCTCCACGCAAACTCCACAATCTTCTGGAACATTTTCGTCCAGAATTTGATGAATTTTGCAAATTGTCAAATCATTCCGAATTTCTCTCAACAATCTTTGAGTTTCAGCAAAAACACTTGCTTCTTGAGAATTGATTTTCTTAGCACTTATTTTCAATTCTGAAATAACATGCTCAGGCAATTCAGCAAGTTTTCCTCGCTTGTCTTTTTTGTATTGAGAAACTGCAGCTTCACTTATTCCCATTAACTTAGCAATCTCTTTTTGAGATAACGCATGTTCATTCAAAAGTTCCAGAGTTAAGCACTTTCGAATTGCTGGAATGATGTAAACTGCTTCAATTTCTTGAGGATGCTTTAACATGCCCGACTTAACGGCCGTTAATTTAAAAGAACTTCGATTGAACAACTTATAAGTTTTCATACAAAATATAACCATGCAACCTTCTCCAAAAATCTACAAAGAAAGATTTATACAAAAATTCCAAGAGCGAAAGGAAAAAATTGACGATCATCTGGAAAAATATGACCAAATTGACAAATCGAACCGAGAACAACTCTTCGAAGAACTTGCATTCTGTCTTCTCACTCCCCAGTCAAAAGCTCGCTCGGCAGATCAAGCAATACAATTACTAAAGGAAAACAATCTTTTAACTCAAGGAACACCTGAACAACTAGAACCGCATCTAAAGAGCATCCGTTTTCACATTACGAAAGCAAAGAGAATCGTCGAGGCAAGAGAAAAATTTCAGGATTTCGAGTTCAATTTTGATGATATTAAAGAGCTCAGAGACAAAATAGTACAAACTTTCAAAGGTTTAGGGTACAAGGAAGCATCTCACTATCTGAGAAACATAGGTCATGGAAGAGATTTAGCAATTCTTGACCGCCACATTCTAAAAAATCTGGTAAATATGGGATTAATTGACGAAATTCCCAAAACTTTGACTCCAAAAAAGTATTTTGAAATTGAAAACACCATGAAAACCTTCTGCAAAAACAACAAAATGAGTATGGGACATATTGATTTAATTCTCTGGAGCACAGAAACTGGAGAAATGTTTAAGTAAAATCGACCATCGAAGCCCTTAAATATTATCAAAGGTCTAAAAAACCATGGCAAGAGCAGGCACTATGCGGTACTTCGTACTGCAGGAAAACAATAGAGACACAAGCCATGTCTTTACTGGACGGCAACCCAGACAGGCCGCACTGAAGGCCGCAACCCGAGGATTTACCAGTATTACCCTTAGAGAACGAGGTACAAAAAAGCTTCATATCTTTGAAGGTAAGCGTGTAAAAACCTCCGCACCTTCAAATGCACCAGACTGGATGCCTGCAGAAATCTGGAGAGCGAAAGTTCGAAAGAAAGGTATAAGACATTTGTAAGACAACCTCGGGGCGGTGTAAACTACCGTCCTCATTCTCATAAACCAATTCTTTTTTATACTTTAAGATGAAAAAACTACTATGGCGGAGAAGTTAAGACATAATGATCATCGAGTTATTGGACCAAAACTAAATTTATACCAGCAAGCTGAAATAATTGGTTCAGGTCTACCGTTGTTGCCTTGGCAGGGTGAAGTAGTAATTAATGAATTACAAACATTTCTGCGAGATTTACTAAACAAAAACGATTACAAATTTGTCAAAACTCCACATCTTGCAAAAATAGGTTTATTCAAAAAATCAGGACATTGGGATAATTATCGAGACGATATGTTTCTAACAAAGTCAGGAAACGAAAAATTAGCCGTAAAGCCAATGTCATGCCCACTTCATACAATTATTTTCAAGCAAGAGTCACATTCCTACAAAGATTTACCAAAACGTTACGCAGAATTTGCAACAGTTTATCGAAATGAAGCTTCCGGAGCACTAACAGGATTATCAAGAGTAAGAATGATTACTCAAGATGATGCACATATTTTCTGTAATGTTGAATCTCTGGACGAAGAACTATCAAACTTAGTTGGACTTGTAAAAAAAGTCTACGCAGTATTGGGTTTCAAAAAAATGAGTGTTGAACTCTCAACCAGACCAAAAAAATATGTGGGAAATATAGAAACTTGGAATCGCGCTGAAGAAATTCTTGGCGAAGTTATGAAGAAGAACAGAATGAAATTCAAAATCAACAAAGGAGATGGTGCTTTCTACGGTCCAAAGATCGACTTCCATGCTGAAGATGCAAACCGGAAATCATGGCAACTTGCAACAATTCAATTAGATTTCAACCTAGGTCCGAGACTGAATGCAACTTTCATTAACAATCAAGACAAGAAGGAACATCCAATAATACTTCACCGAGCACTTTTAGGTTCCTTCGAAAGAATGTTCGGAATTTTAATCGAACACTATAATGGATCATTTCCAACCTGGCTATCTCCAACTCAAGTAAAAGTAATTAGTTTCAATGATGAAATAGAAACGTACACAAAATCCATCGAGCGAAAAATCAGAGCAGCAGGAATTAGAGTCGAAGGAGACTACCGCTCAGAAACAGTTCAACTAAAAGTCCGAGATGCTGAAAAGCAAAAAGTCCCATACATAATTGTAATTGGGGGAAAAGAAAAAGCAAACAAAACATTGGCAGTCCGACCAAGAGGTTCAAAACCAAAATTCGGAGTTAAGATGCCCGACTTCTTGAAGCGAGTCAAAACAGAAATAACTAATCGTTCTCTATAACTTTGAATCAGCTTTGCCACAATTCGTCAAAATATCTCTCAAACTTTTCGGCACTTTCTTCATCATCAAATATAACATTCGATTCATGGTTTTTTGAAAAAGAATAATAGCTCCAGTTGGTTGAACCAATCAATACAATTCTGCCATCAACAATCATCAATTTGTTGTGAGTAGTAACTGACGTAGAATCCCATTTAACATCAACACCAGTTTTCTTCAAAATCTCAACAGCGCGTTCATCCGTCAGAAATTGATCTACAATAATTTTAACATCAATACCTTCCGCATTTTTCTGAATCAGTTTCTCAACTAATTGATTAACTTCAGAATCCGGATACTTCTTGTAGTATTTAATCTCAAACATAACTAAATGAATTGACTCGTCTGCAGAATCAATTAACTCAAAAATCCGGTCAAAATATTCTCGATCATTTACAACTTCAATTCCCTCAACTCCTGAATCCGCAAGAGCAACATAAGCCGGACCAACGTAAAAACTAACAATCAATCCTCCAAGAAAAATTCCAATAGCAAAAACAATACTTCTACTTATTTTTCTTTTTCTGATATCCATAACGAGTTACTTTTCCACAGTCAGAACAAGTATATTCAATCGCTTTGTTTTTTGAATTAGTTCTAATAGTAACTCTATTCGGTTTAAAGTAAATATAACAGTGGTGACAAAACTTCTTCTTCAAGTTTTCAGGAAGTTTCAAAGTATACCTCATTGCAATCTTTCTAGCAAGATGGACATATCTGTCTGCGAGTTTAGCCTCGGCTTTAGAAGCCAACCCAAAAAGAATCTCAATTCTTTCAAGAGCAATTTTTCGATTTGAATCTCGTTGCATAGAAAACTGTAAATTAATAGAATAAAAGTTTATTTGAATATAAATGCCAGCAGCTTTCCCGCTTTCCCGCCATTAGGCAGTACCGACGAGTACGTGAAACAGCTTAACTTCCGTGTTCGGAAAGGGAACGGGTGTGACCTGTTTGCTGTGACCGCTGACAACTTTCCCTGATTTTTCGTATTTAAATACTTTACGAACGCCTCAACAGAGCTAAGAAAACCTATATAAAAAACTAAACACTTCTCTAATTATGGAGCTATTTCTAGATAAAAAGCCCAAACGACCCACAATAATTGAAGGCTTTCCTGGCGTAGGTTTTGTTGGAACAATAGCTACAGAATTTATGCTAAACCATTTGAATGCAAAATCTATTGGATATTTATTCAATCCAAATTTACCACCAATTGCAATTCTCCACGGTAAAGAAACTCGAAGACTCCTAGAAATATTCCATGCACCAAAAGAAAATTTAGTATTCATTCACGCAATTTCAGGAACAAAAGGACTAGAGTGGGATGTTGCAAGTGCAATAGTTGAACTTGCAAAACTTCTAAACGCAAAACAAATATTAAGCCTGGAGGGAGTTGTATCTCCAGATAATTCAGAGACTTCGAGGATTTTCGTAAAATCAAATGACTACAAATCAGAAAAAGAGCTTCTAAAACTTGGAGCCGAACGATTAGAGAGCGGAGCTGTGACTGGAGTAACGGGAGCATTAATGCTTACTGCCGAGAATGTAAACTCAACATTTCTATTTGCAGAAACTCATTCTCGAATGCCGGATTCTCGTGCAGCAGCAGAACTAATTAGAATTCTTGACATCTATCTAAATCTCAAAGTAGATCCAAAACCACTAATCAAACAAGCAGAAGATTTTGAAAACAAAATTAAAGATATGATTAAACTCGGAATAGAATCACAAAAACCTGATGATGATGATTCACAAAAAGTAAATTATCTAGGCTGAATTTGCCGCATCCAAAATTGAATCAATATCTGAAACAACTATATTTGAAGGTATCGCAAATCCAAGACCCTCATAACCTGCCAACTTAGCATTAACAATTCCAATAACTTCACCCTCTTTATTCAAAAGCGGTCCTCCTGAATTTCCCGGATTAACTGCAACATCAGTTTGAATTAATCCCGCAGCACCCTCAATAATTATTCTATCTTTTGCAGACACAATACCTTCAGTTACAGTAAAACTAAGACCTAACGGATTTCCAAGAGCGACGACCTTCTGACCAATCTTAACATCATTACTATTTCCAAAATCAAGTTCATTCAAATTACTCAAACCAACCCTAAGAAGTGCAACATCATTAACAGCATCAGCACCAATTAGAACAGCATCAACTCGAGAACCGTCACTAAACAAAACCTCAATATCTGTAGCAGTTTTTACAACATGATAATTTGTAACAATGTAACCATCATCACTATACACTGCTCCCGAACCCTGTCCGTCATCAGTCAAAACTGAGACAACTCCGTGTACTGCATCTTCAACTATACTACTAAAATCTCCAGAAACTGCACTCAATTCAGCAAGACTTTCCGAAGTACTTGTCAAATCAGCCTCGACTGTTTCGATTGAACTCCGAAGTTCGCTGGCAGTCAAACCCAACTCACTAGCCAGAGCATCAACATCAGATTTCAAATTAAGATTTTCAGTCTGAAGCTCACCAATTTTTAATTCAAAATCTTGAATAACTGAATAATCCACACCCACTGATACTGCAGCAACAATAACTATCAAAGTGAATAAATATTTACTGGAATGCCTACTCAAGTGAGCTTTCATAAAAATGAATATTG
>CAZYQG010000006.1:0-18954 GCA_964649785.1 Candidatus Woesearchaeota archaeon
ACTTAAATTACTTTCTCTTTCTCACACGATTCTTAGCAGTTACTAACATATGTGGGGCTCTTTCTTGTGCAACATCAAATGCCCAATCTTCAAAACCTTGTTCAAGTAAAGAATTTACAAGTCGCTCTGCTGCTTCTTGATCAGCATTAGCTCTAACTTTTCGCATATACGCGGCTTTTCTAGCCTTAACTTCAGGCTTTTGATTATATCCTTTCATATAATTTTTCTTGTGAGTAGATACTACCATATACAATATCTTAAATGTCAATATAAAAACGTTATGAAATGGAACGATGTAGTACGGGGTCTAAACTTATAGATAATATTCTTGAAGGTGGTTTAGAAAATGAAGTGACTACAACAATCTACGGACCTAGTGGTTCAGGAAAAACTAACATCGCAATTCTGGCCGCACTTTACAATGCAAAAGATAGTAAGATTATTTTCATTGACACAGAAGGTGGATTCTCTATTGACCGAGTAAAACAGATGTTTCCTGATACTCATGAGCGCAGGCTGAAAAATCTAATAATTTTCAAACCAACAACCTTTGCTGAACAAACTGAATTGTTCAGAAATCTTGAAAAGTTTGCAAATGAACATGAACCAAAATTGATTGTGGTTGATTCAATATCAATGCTTTATCGATTGGAGCTTGGTGAGCGAGAAGCTTACGAAGTGAACAAAGAAATGGCAAGACAGTTAAGTGCGCTCAGAAAGATTTCTCACAAATTAAAAATTCCAATTCTTTTAACAAACCAAGTTTATGCAGACTTCACAAAAAAGAATGATATCAAAATGGTTGGTGGAGATTTGATGAAATATACCTCAAAATGTATAATCAAATTAGAACTTAGAGAAACTGGAAGAGTTCTGAAACTTCTAAAGCACCGTTCAATACCGATTAAAGAAGTAAGGTTCAAGATTACTCAAGATAATATTGAAGAATCAACTGAACGAAGAAAATTTAGTTTGTTCTAAAACATATAGTAGAAAATTACAATAAACACCAAAAACGTAGCAACATACCAAAGCCGATTCCATTTGTGATTTTTCCAATTAGCCAATAGTTCGTCTTCATTGACATTTTCTAAATCTTGTTCAACTGTCTTTGGATTCATCTTTATTTTTACCTTCACAATCGGGATTTGGGCAAAACACCCAAGGTTTTCTTCGACCAGTTCTCGCTTGTAACACTTGTATATTACAGTGCTCACACTTTTTATTTTTTACCACACTTAGAATTCCTTTCTGAGGTAATGGCCAAGTAAATCTACACTTTGGATAACCCGAACATGCAATAAATCTTTTCTTCGAAGCTCGAGAACGTCGAACAACTAAATTATCCTTCTTACATTTCACACATTTGAACAAAGTGACTTGTTTTTTCTTAGTTTCAACAAAACTAGCTGAGAGTGCCTTACCTATCGCTTCAGAGCTTTCCTTCAATTGAGCATACAACTTAGTAACTGAATCTTTTCCAACTTGAATAACTGCTTCAGGTTTAACTTTTCCTTCACGAATGCCGTCCATTCCTTTTTCAAAATTTCGAGTCAGCTTAGAACTCAAAACTTCAGGGGCATGTTTCTTGAAAACGTTGAAAACTTTCATTCCAAACTCAGTTACTTCCATCGGATTTCCTTGAATGTAATTTCTCTTGACCAAAGTTTCAATTATTTGAGAACGCGTAGCTTTGGTTCCTAAATTTAACTTCTCCAACAATTTGATTAGTGATGCAACATTATATCTTGCAGGTGGTTGTGTTTCTTTGTCTAAAATTTCAGTATTCTGATTCAACACTTGTCCGACTTTTAGCACTGGCAATTCCAATTCTTTACGTAACGCATATGGGCCGTACCATTTCTGCCAAGCAATCTTGGTTGTAACGGTTCCCGAAAACTTGAAAATCTCTTTTTCGACATCAAGTTTAACCGCCGTAGTTTCACGTTCACCATCTTGGCCAAAAACTGAAAAGAATCGTCTAACAATTAAATCATAGATTTTTCGATCTGGATCTCCCAGCACTCCTGCCCGATCCCCGGTTGGATGAATTGCTGGATGAGCGGGATCAGATTTCCGACCTTGTTTTGGAACCAAACGAGTAGATAGCACTTCTTTAGCAATTTCATGATAAGTTGGATTTGTACCTAATTTAGATATTATTTTCTTAAAATTCAAAGCCTTTGGTAATTTCTGACTTGAGGTTCGAGGATATGAAATTAACGCTTTGGTATAAAGAGTTTGTGCAATTTTCAAAGTCATTGATGGACTATATTTGAAAACTCGGTAAGCTTCAATTTGTAATGAGGTTAAATCAAATGGAACTGGAACCAACACTTTTTGTTTGCGTTTTTTGATATCTACAATTCGTCCTGGACGATCTTTAACTTTCGCAAATATTTTATCTGCTTCAGGTTTCTTCCAGAATTTATCTTTCTCATGAACTGCTTGAAACTTTTGTGAATTTAACCAAAGATTCGCAATAATCTGCCAATAAGGATCTGGTTTAAATTTCTTAATCTCAATTTCGCGTTCGGCCAATATTGCTAAGGCAGGTCCTTGAACTCTACCTATACTCAAAGGTTGATATCGATTCAACGCTTTAGATAAAGAACTTGAAATTATTTGAGATAGATTGATTCCGTAATACCAATCTAGCGTGTGACGGACAACTCCTGCTTTGGCTTGTCCCCAATTCAAAGTATTAGCTTTATTCTTGTATGCTTCTTGTAATTCGGAAACTGTAAGTGTGGAAAACTTCATTCGGTTTGCATCTTTCAAACCCAACAGCTCTCGAACAACATTCAACCCTATAACTTCACCTTCAATATCATAGTCTGTTGCAACAGTAACTATGTCTGATTTCTTTCCAAGACTCTTCAACGTTTTGAAGTAAGGTTTCTGAAACGAACCTCCGCGACTTTCGTAAGAAGGTTGCCATTCAAGATTAAAAACTGGATAAAATCTTTCAGTCTTCTTCAAACCAAATAAATGTCCGACCGCCGATCCAATCAAAATTTTACCTTTATCTGCTTCCCAATATTTAACGCCATTAAGACGCTTCAAATCAGCATCGCCAAAACTTGCAGCGATTTTTTCTGCTGCAGAAGGCTTCTCTGATATAATCAGCTCAACCATAATCTTACCATTAAACACCTAGTTTTAAAATCTACTAAAGTAATTATTTTCTGGATATCGTTATTTTATCAGAAATATTAATTATTGTTCCAGCTGGACCAGGATTTATGGTAATTGTTTTCCCAATTTTGTCTCGTGTATTGAAGCATTCGTGAATATGTCCGCAAATATGTAAATCAATTGGGTTTTTCTTAATAAATTCAGTAATATTTGTAGCTCCGACATGCTCCTTTATGTCAATCATAAAATCGCACTTAGTTCCATAGGCCGGACGATGTGTTAGAAATACAACTTTTCCTTTTGGATGGCTTTTCTTAAATTTCTTTATCTTCAAATCTAAGCTTTTCTTTGAAATTTCAAGAGTTGGTTCAGTTTTTCCATAAATTCCGCCACCACTCCCAACAAACAATACTTCTTTTACAACAATTGCGGTTTGATGAACTAACAAAGCTTCTGGTTTCTTAGCAAAAACGTATAATGACTTCTCATTATCTTCATGATTTCCTGGAATAAAGACAAAAGGTTTACCAATCAAAAAGTTAGACATAATCTTATCAAGGTTCTTTCCAAAAACAGTAAAATCTCCCGTACAAACTAAAACATCTGGATCTTCGTTCTTAATTTTCTTAAGAATTTTAGAAATAATCTTCTTATCTCCGTGGAAATCTGTGAATGCTAGAATTTTCATTTTGATTTGATTACTTTGAAGCCAGTATATTTCCAAAGTGCTTTAGGAATTTTAACAGATCCATCTTTTTGTTGATTGTTTTCAAGTAGACATGCCATTGTTCTCTCACTTGCTACTGCCGTACAGTTCAACGTGTGTACAACTTTTCGTCTTCCATCTTTATCATCAAACTTTACATTGACTTTTCGAGCTTGATAATCTGTAACATTAGTTCCAGAACACAATTCACGATATTTGTTTTGTGCCGGGAACCAACCTTCAATATCATACTTCTTAGCACCGTTATCATTCATTTCTCCAGAAGCAATATTTACGGTCTGGTATGGAATTTCTAATCCTTTGAAAATATCTTCAGTAACTTTAATCATTTTTTCATGCCATTTCCAACTTTCATCTGGATGACAAAAAACATATTGTTCAATTTTATCAAATTGATGAACTCGGAATATTCCTTTGGTATCTTTTCCATGACTTCCGGCCTCTTTTCTGAAACACGAAGAGTATGCAGTATAAGCTTTAGGTAAATCTTTCCAATTGAACACATCATTCATATGGAAGGTAGCAAGAGTTTGTTCAGAAGTTGCAATTAGATACAAGTCTTCATCTTGAATTTTATACAATTGTTCTTCAAAGTCTCCAAGTTCGGCCGCAGCTTTCATTGGTTCATGTCTCATTAACATTGGGGTCCACATCGGAGTAAATCCTTGTTTAACAAGAACGTCCATCGCATATCTCAAAATTGCAAAATTGAGTAAAACTAATTCATTCTTCAAATAATAAAATCGTGCACCTGAAACTTTTGATGCCTTATCAAAGTCCGCCAAGTCTAAGTCAAGTAATAAGTCAACTTGGTGTTTAACTGGAAAACTGAACTTTGGAATTCGTCCTCTTTTTCGTACAATTTCGTTTCCATCCTCCGTTTTAGCAATTGGAACTGATTTGTGTAAAATATTTCCGACCTTGTATCTCAATTCATCTCTTTGAACAATTAATTTATCTGCTTTAACTTGTAAATCTTTAATGTCTTGGACAACTTTCTTCATTGCACGAATTTTGGTTGATCCACTCTTTCCTGCTTTCTTTAGTGAACTAATTTCTTTAGATACTTTATTTCGTTCGGCTTTTAATTTCTCCATATTGTGAATCGTTTTTCGCCATTTGTTGTCAATTCGTATAACTTGATCCACAAGTTTTGGATCTTTGAATCGCATCTTTTCAGAACCCCTAATTAGGTCTGGTTTTTCACGAAATAGTTTGATATCTAACATAATCAAACATAAGCTTACAGGCTTTTAAGGATTACGACATGACTAAGTGAAAAATTAATTCTTTCTTAACCATTCTAACATGAGACGAACTCCGAAACCCGTTCCATAAGCTGGCCAATAATGTTTGGGTTTGGAACCTCTCGCAGTTCCAGCAATATCAATGTGTGTCCAAGGAGTTTCACCGACGAAGTTTTTCAAAAATAAGGCAGCAGTTATTGCACCACCATAGTTTGAACTTGAAATATTGTTCAAATCAGCAATTTTGGATTTCAATAATTCATTATAATCGTCAGGTAAAGGCATTCTCCAAACTTTTTCTCCAACATAATCTCCTGCTTCAAGAATTTTATCTGCAACTTTATCTGTTGAAAATAAACCGGCATAATCTTCTCCCAGTGCTGCAACAATTGAGCCAGTAAGGGTTGCAAAATCTACA
The DNA here is from genome assembly GCA_964649785.1 of Candidatus Woesearchaeota archaeon. Taxonomy (GTDB): domain Archaea; phylum Nanobdellota; class Nanobdellia; order UBA10117; family ARS21; genus JAAZWY01. Next base: position 5,531 of record CAZYQG010000006.1, read on the forward strand.
ATTCTCGAGGGTTTATAATTCTTCACAACATAGGCCATAGCATCTGCAAGTGCCAGTCTTCCTTCTGCATCAGTATTTCCAATTTCAACAGTCTTTCCGAGATAAGAATCAAGTATTGTTCCGGGTTTGTATGAATTTGTTCCAACTGCATTCTCAACAACAGGTGCAACTGCCAAAATATTCTTCTTTAATTTTAATTCTGCAGCAGCTCTTATTACTCCCAGTACAACTGCAGCTCCCGACATGTCAGTATTCATTTCTTTCATAGAACGAAGTTTGATATCTAATCCTCCCGTATCATACGTAACTCCTTTACCAACAATAGCAATTCGTTCCTTTGAACTTGGATTGCCTTTATATTCAAGAATTATTAAATGTGGTTCAAATCTACTTCCTTGTCCAACACCCAAAAGCAGTCCCAGACCTTTACGTTTCAGCGCAGCTTTATCTAACAATTCTAAATGAAGTCGATATTTTGTTGACATGCTCTTTGCCAAATCTGCTAAATATTCGGGATTAATAACATCAGCATCATCTGTTTGTAAATCTCTAACAAAGTTGGTAGCTTCACAAGTTGCTTCAGAGAAATTAACTGCTTTCTTGAAATCATCTTTAATTTCATGAACGTGCATATTAATTTTTTGAACCTTGGGAAACTTAGAATCTTTTTCAGTCTTATATTTGTCAAAAGAATAATTTGATAGTCTGAATCCATCTGAAAGTGCTCGTACAATATCTACATCATACTCTGCAAAAGTTGAGAATTCCTTGACCTTTAATCTTGAAAATACTTGCAAACCTACGTTTGCCGCTCTACGAAAGATTTCATTACTCAATTCTTCACGTTTGCCGAGTCCAACTAGAACAATTCGATCAAAACTTCGACCCGTAACTGGAACTAGAAGAGATTCATATTTCTTTCCCTTGAAATTTCCTGCATGAATTGAATTATCTAACAAATCAACCAATTTGTTATCTAAATTTTTGATTTGTTCAGTAGTTAGAAAAAGTAGAATGCTGCCTTTGACCTCATAGATATCTCCTTCTCGCAAGTTTATTTTCATAACAAAAATAACCAGACTGAATTTAAAAGAATTGTGTCACTCTGGTCCAAACATTTTATTGAATTTATCTCTATTCTCTTCTGCAAATAATAACATCTCAACTGCATGATTTACAAATTCTTCAACAGTCTTAAAATCTGAACGAGATAAAACAGCTTCAATTCTTTTTAGTTTTTCGGGATTTAGATCCATTACTCTTCAATATTCGAATTAGCTTTTTACCTTTTCGCTTGTCAAGAGAAATTTCAAGAACATCAACTAAATTATCTGCAAAGTGAATTTTAATTTTACGTTTAGATGCAGGACTTAAAACAATATCTTTCTTATTTTGTGCAGGAACAATAACTTCTTTTAGACCTGCCTCAATTGCTGCCTCAATTTTTGGAGTTACTCCCCCAACCGGCAAAACTTCACCACGAACAGATAAACTTCCAGTCATTGCAACATCTTGTCTGATTGGAACTTCCTTTAACGCAGAAATAATTGAACTTGCAACTGAAACGCTAGCAGAATCGCCCTCAATACCTTCATAGGTTTGAATAAATTGAACATACAAATCATACTTATCTTTGATATCTTCTCCAAAGTGTTTCATAATTATTGCACTGACATTATCGATGGCTTCCTTCGCAATCTTTCCAAGTTTTCCTGTAGCAATAATTTCTCGTTTCTTTCCGCCCTTTGCAACCTCACTTTCAATTGGTAAGACAATTCCTGAATCACCAATAACTGCAAGACCATTAACTCTTCCAATTTCAGTTCCTTCACTGCGAACAATTCTATAATCAGCAATATGTTCAATATGTTTGTCTGCAAGTTGTTGTTCCAAAGTTTTTGAAATCTTTAATGCTGCTTGAACATGTTTAAGTTCGACATACTTACTTTTGTCCTCAGATGCCAAATCTCCGGCGCCTCGAATAATTCCGCCAAGCTCTCTAAACTTAAGTGTTAATTTACTTTTACGTCCTGCCATTCTTCGAGCGATTCTAATGATTTCATCACAAGCTTTCTTATTGAAGTGTGGAATCTTTCCGTCTTTCGAAACTTCTTGAGCTATAAATCGATAATAATATTCTCGGTTAGTCGGATTGTCTTCAATAAACTTATCCATAACCACTTCATAACCATATCCTCGAACTCTAGATCTTAATGCTGGATGCATTTTCTGAATTGTATCGATATTTCCTGCTGCAACTAGAATGAATTTACATGGAACTGGATCGGTACGAACCATTGCGCCCGCACTTCGCTCAGATCTTCCAGTAATTGAATACTTTCGATCTTGCATTGCAGTCAATAAATCTTGTTGAGTATTTGGATTGAGTGTTGCCACTTCATCAATAAATAATACTCCTTGATTTGCGCGATGAATCATTCCTGGTTCAACTCGTAAGTGTGCTGGAGTTCCCAATCCTCCAGATTGGAATGGATCGTGTCGAACATCTCCAAGTAGTGCACCCGCATGTGCACCTGTCGCATCAATAAATGGTGCTACGTTTTTCTTTGAGGTGTCAATAAGTAATTTTGGTTCAAGAATTTGTTTACGCTTTGCACCCATGCTCGTCATAACTCCATAAAGAAGTAAAAACATCATTCCTGAAATTAGCGAAGCTGCAGCCATAATGTCACCATAAATATTTCTAATCCACCAAGGGAAAAATGCTGCGAGAATTGCTAGAAAGAAGAATACAATCGTTTGTCTTCGGTTGCCAATGCTTGCTCGTTCTTTGGCACGTAACATTATTTCATGTCCTCGACCTGAAGGTAACGAACGAATTTTTGGATTATTTTCATCCTTGATATTTGGAATGACTAGAACATCTTGTAAATTTTGGCGAGGTGCAAGTTCAGCTAAAGCCTGGCCGAGCATTGACTTTCCAGTACCTGGTTCACCAATCAATAAAACATGTCTTCCTTGTTTTGCAGCTTTTTTAATAATTGAAACTGCACGCGATTGTCCAATAATTTTATCTACTAGATTCTTTGGAACTTCAAGTTCTGACGTATTCTTAAAATCCATTAACTAGCGATATCATCAAAGCTTAAAAAGATATCAGAGTGACACAATTAATCTTCTGACATTGATGGTGCGGCAGATCTTGAAATTAGAACTACATCACCGATAGCTTTGACATGGTGGTGTGGTAGAATTACTCCTTTTGTGCCTGGCATTGCTTTGGACAAATAAGATTTTGAAGTAGATCTAACTTTCCAAGAGTCAACCTTATTGGAATGTAGAATTGCTTCCTCAATTATTCCAAAAAATTCTCCTGCATCTGTGTAAACAGATAATCCTTGTACACTGCTCAAGTTTTTTGTGCTTAACATACCAATTCAATAGTGTTTTTAAATAAAAGCATTTCTAATTATTAGTATATGGTTAAAATAAAGGTTCTGGGTACTTCGCACATTTCGCAAGAGAGCGTTGATCAGATAAAAAATACAATAAAGGAGTTCAAACCCGATATTGTTGCTGTTGAGCTCGATCTTCAAAGATCTGCTGCATTGATGTCAAAACGTAGAAGAAAAATGAATCTACGTAACGCGTTGAAACTTGGACTTTTTGGTTTTCTGTTTTACATTATTGGTTCAATTTCACAAAAGTTTTTGGGAAAGAAAACTGGGCAGCAACCTGGAATTGATATGAAAACGGGAATTCTGGAGGCAAAAAAATCTGGGGCAAAGGTTGCGTTGATTGATCGAGACATCTCTATAACGCTTTACCGACTATCGAAAAAGGTTCCAGCAAGAGAAAAATCAAAATTAGTTTTTTACTTATTGTTTGGAGGATTTAGTAAAAATAAAATAAACTTAGACTTAACAAAAGTTCCAAAAGATAAATTGGTACATAAACTAATCTCTGAATTGAGCCATAAGTTTCCAGGATTTTATAGAGTTCTTGTCTCTGAACGAGATACTTACATGCAAAATCAAGTCAGACTTATTTCCCATAAATTCCCGGATTCAAAACTTCTGATAATTATTGGTGCAGGACACAAAGAAAAAATGAAAAAATTCGTCAGTAAACTAATTAATACAAATAAATAAATAGTACACTCACAAAAACCATACATGAAATTTCTGAAAGATAAACTTAAACTTAGAACCTATCAAGAACAGATTTTAGGAAAGATTGTGGACAAAAATTCTTTTGTAGTGCTCCCTACGGGTGCTGGAAAAACAATAATTGCTATAGCGCTGGCATCCTTGCACGTCGACAAAGGTAAAATTCTGATTATGGCTCCGACAAAGCCACTAACAGTTCAACATGAAAAATCTTTCAAAGAATATTTTCAACCAGATGAAGAAATTATACATTTGACTGGCGCAATTTCACCAATAAAACGAAAAGAGTTGTGGAAAAACTCAAAGATAATTTGTGCAACACCTCAGACAATTGAATCCGATCTAATTAAAAGATATTTCAAACCAAGTGATATTTCATTAGCAGTTTTCGACGAAGCACATCGTGCAACTGGCGACTATGCTTATGTTTGGTTAGCAAAACAGTTTAGTGAAACTTCGCAAATACTTGCACTTTCTGCAAGTCCTGCTTCCGATCAACAAAGACTTGATGAAATTAAAGCAAATTTATTCATTGATAATTTTGAATTGCTTACTGAAGAAAATCCTCACCTAAAAAAACATCTTAAAAAAAAGGAAATTGAACGCATAATGATTGAACTTCCTTCTGACTACAAGAAAATTAAAACATATCTTCAAAGTATATTAACAAAACATGTTAATATTTTATATGTACGAGGTTCACTGAAAAGTCAAGATATTTCTCACTTAAGAAAACTTGAACTTCTGAAAACGCAAAAGGCGTTATTTGCTCAACGAGAAAAAGGACCAGATACTTACTTCCTGGTTTCTGAATTGACCGTCTTGATCAAACTATTACATTTGATTGAAATGTTAGAAACACAAAACCTTCACACTTTCAGTGCGTCGATGGAAAAAATTGAATCTCAAGCTAAATCGACTAAAGCATCTCAGCGAATTATTAATGAATGGGATTTCAAACGCGCAAAAATAACAACTCAAAATCTCATTGAAGAAGGTGTTGATCACCCAAAGATTGAAAAAATCTTAGCATTGACTCAAAACAAAAATGAAAAGGTGATAATCTTCTCGCAATTAAGAAAAACAGTTGAATTTTTGACGGAACAAATTAATCTTCACACACAAAGTAAGGCAAAGGCTTTCGTTGGACAGAAGGAAGGTATGACTCAGAAAAAACAGATTGAAACTTTGGAACAATTCAAAGATGGTGAATTTAATGTTCTTGTGGCAACATCAGTGAGTGAAGAAGGTCTTCACATTGAAAATGCTGATATTGGAATTTTCTTTGAACCTATACCTTCTGCATTAAGAACCATACAACGGAGAGGTAGAATTGGAAGAATTAACATTGGTAAGGTATATATGTTAATAACAAAGGACACAATTGACGAAAAATATTATTGGGTTTCTTATCACAAAGAACGTCGAATGAAAGAACTCCTTGAAAATGGATCTTAAAATAATTGTTGATCATAGAGAGAATAAAGGTCAGTTACCTCGATTTCTTTATGAAAAAGATATTCAAATAGAAACTAAGGCTTTAGAAGTTGGAGATTTTATTCTTTCAAATGAATGTGTTGTAGAATTAAAGAAAGTTCCAGATTTTGTAAATTCTTTAGTTGATGGACGATTGTTCACGCAAGCAAAGGAACTACGCGAAAACTTTCAGAAGCCGCTTTATATTATTGAAGGCGATGTACGAGACATATTTGAAATTCGAAATGTTCATCCGAATGCTATTCGTGCAGCAATGATTTCATTAACGTTAGATTATCAAATTCCTTTTCTGTTCGCACACGATACTGAAGAAACTGTTAACTTGTTAATCTCGCTCGCAAAACGAGAACAATTGGATAACAATAAAGAACTCTCACTTAGAGGTTCAAAACGAACGTGGAGTGTGGAAGAGCAGCAGCAATTCTTAGTGGAAGGTTTGCCGTTAGTTGGACCTAAGCTGGCAAAGTCTTTATTGAAGGAATTTAAATCTCCAATAACTCTACTAAACGCAACGGAGGAAGATTTAACAAAAATTAATAAATTGGGTCCGAAGAAAGCAAAACTTATTCGTGAGCTTTTAGATATTGAAGGGGAACATTAAATAATTAAACTTAGCGCAAATCCCAACACACTACAGAGTGCAATGGGCGGTAACGCGGGCATTGCTCGAGTTGATTTTTGGGTATTTAATAAATAATAAACTGCTGCCGCACCAACAACAGATCCTGCAACAATAAACCAAGCACTTACAATTGAAAACTTTAAGGCACTAACTGCAAAAAATAATGGAAATGCTAAATCACCTGTTCCTAAAATAAATACTCCTTGTCCGGGCCTAAATTCATTAGACTTGATACTAATTTTGCTCAATCGTTGAGGAATCATAATCGCAAGTATTACACCTTTGTTTGCCATTCCTTTGAATAATTTAACCATGTGTGAACTTCGATAAACTGCCAAAACATCATAGACTGAAAATGCACCCATCAAAAAAAGAACGGTAGAAAAACTGAAACTCAGACCTAAGCTAACTGCAACACCTGCAATAGTTATTCCCAAAGTTAAATTGTGAACCAATAATGATTTGCGTAATATGAATAATGCTAACAGAGACAAAGTTAAAATATTTGCAAGCAAAGGTACGAAGAACGCCTCAAAAACTAACTTGCTTCCAATGATAATTAAAAAATAAAAGAAGTATTTGAATAGATTAAATTTTCCAGAAAATCTCAAAAGTAAAAATAACAAACTGAACGCGATTATAAAGGATAACAGCGTCATTGGTAATGGAACTTCTTGAACTGCTATTGAAGACTTATCTAACATATCCATAGCATTTAGTCCAGTAAAAATTCCTAAAATTTGAATTGATGCGAACAATACTACGTGAGCAATAAATCCAAACAGCGGAAACATATATTTTCAATTCGATTGAAGTATAAATAATTACTTGAAACTGAGCATATTGGACTTTCGTGTTTTCAAATTCATGATTGGAATCATTCCGGGATCGGGAACATGACCAAATTTTAATTGGAAATCTGTAACTGATTGCCAGCAACTTCCTGAAATTGAAATTGTGTTTTTGTAGCTCCCAATATTTGCTTTATGAATATGACCTGAAACCATAATGTCTGGAACTTGTGTAATTGCATGTGGATCTTGTTTCATCGGAATTGTTAGATTCAAATTATGCGTCGGACTTAAGTGTCTGCGTTTCAATAAAAATTTGTGAATTTCATCTGCCTTTTCGTATCCACCAGCTAAACGTAAACCTTCGACTTGATCGATTAATCTGTCAAAGGAATACCCGTGGTACATTAAAACATCTTGACCTTTGTATTTGTCCATTGCGTGAATATTCGTATACGATGGATTTGTAACCATTGTAACATTTGGTAATTCAAGAATTGATTCAGCATAATCTTTCATTCGTGGTTGAGGTTCTTCCAAACGTACTCCTGCATCGTGGTTTCCAGGACAGATTATTATTTGTTTGTCATCTGGAACTTTGGCAAGATATTTTGAAAGCTCCTCGTACTGGCCACGCAAATCTCCGATAGCCAATTCTTTATCTTGTCCAGGGAAAATTCCAACACCGTCGACTAAATCTCCTGGAATGTAAAAATATTTAGTCTTCTTAGCAATCTCTTTTTGGCGTTCGTTTCCAACATTTCCACCTAACCAATCTATAAATGTGCCGAACTGTTTAGGTAAAAATAACTTCGAGCCCACATGGATATCTCCTGAAAATACTGCATAAACTTCTTCAGGACTATTTTGTACGGGTTGTTGTGGAATGTCAGGCAATATTATCTCTTGTAGAAACATAACATCTCTAATAACTCGTCCTTTGAAAATAAGGACTTCATCTAGTGTCAAAAACTTGGATTCTTCAATCAAATCATTGTTTTTTGATGATATGATTATATCCATTTGACCACTCAAATCTTCGACAGTTATTTTGATTGTTCCAGTCATCATTCGATTAATATCTGAAACCATTGCAATTATCACCTGATCATCGTTACCGAAACCTTGTTTTGCACGATCAATTGAAACTGCAGTTGCTGCCTCAGGACGATTAAATAATATATTCTTAAGAGTTTTATAGCGTTCACGATAATGTTCGGTAAAATCAGCGGGAGTAATTTTCTTCTGTTTGTAGTCAAATTCCTTAACTATTTTTAATCTGGCTCGCAAATCATCAATCTTCGGTTTGACAATCACTACTTCTTCTTGTGATGCCTTTTCAATATTTTCCGAAGTAGGTAATATTCCTTTATCTAACAATTGCTTGATAACTTTTTGATTACTCATAGCCTTAGTTCGCCCTTCAAATCTTCACTTATAATTTCAGTTAAATCTGTGGGAATTGTGGAATAAATTTCACGAGTGCGTCCATGTCTTCCCTTACTTATCACGCGTGCATTGATTAAACCGAGCATATCCAATTCTGAGATTAAATCGGAAATTCTTCGTTGTGTTAAAATTGAATTGTCGTTGACTTTGCATAAATCAGCATACGTTTGATAAATTTCGCCCGTGACAAGTTTATCTGTTTTATTTTTACTCAAAAGAAATATTGAATAAATTAATAATTTTGATTGATTTGGTAGTGTTTTAACTAATTCAAGAATTCGGTTCTTTTCAATCTTGTCTTCTGCCTCACGAATGTGGTCCATTTTAACCTCTTCCGCTGCAGCTCTTTCAGCAACTTCTCCTGCAACTCTCAATAAATCGAGAGCTCGTCGAGCATCACCATGTTCTTTTGCAGCATAAGCAGCACACTTTGGTAACACTGCTGGATGAACTGAATCTTCTACAAATGCATTGGTGGCTCGCTCACTTAAAATGTCTTTCAACTCTAATGCATTATATGGTGGAAAAATTAATTCCTCTTCACCCAGTGAACTCTTAACTCTTGGATCAATATTCTCAATAAAGCGAACATCATTCGAAATTCCTATTAAACATAGTTTTGATTTTTCGAGTTCGGAGTTAATTCGAGTTAGACTGTACAGTATTTCGTCACCTGTCTTTTTGACTAATCTGTCAATTTCATCTAGGATTAATATTACAACTTGTTCTTGTTCATCAAGCTTTTTCAAGAAAATATTATACACTTCGTCAGTTGGTAATCCTGTAACTGGTACTTTTGCACCTAATTCTTTTGCGAGAGATGCAATGACTCGATATTCTGTGTCTGCAACTTTCTTTAATTTACAATTCAAATAAGCAAAACGTAAGGAAGCGTCTGTTCCTTTGACTCGCTCAACAATTCTGTTTAGTGTATGTAATACACAAAGAGTTTTTCCAGTTCCAGTTTTTCCATATACAAAAATATTTGAAGGTCTGTCATTTCTGAGTGCAGGTGCCAGAATCATTCCTAATTTTTTAATGTGTTCTTTTCTGTGAGGTATTGTTTTAGGAACGTGTCGGATTGATAAAACATCTTTATTAATAAAAATGGATTTTTTTGATACAAAGTCATCGAATAAATCATCTAATTCATCTCGCTCTCTGGAATTTTTTAATAAATTACTTGATTCAGTATCTTGTTTTTCATTTGATGAAGAACTATCTAATTTAGTTTGAGGATCACTCATGGAAGTTCCATAAGAAACTGACCTTAAAATACTTTATCCACTTGAGAATCTAAAAAATTTGACAGAAACGCATCACGTTGCCGTTATACTTTTAAGTTTACTTATAAGTTATTGCCCTCCTACCCCTTTATTTCCAATAGAAAGTATATTTGAATTATAAAAATAAATTTTTTTATATATTATATATTATTATTTTCAATATAGAAAAGAAAGAAAAGATAAAATGAAAATCAAATAACAATAAGCAAGTTCCATAAGAAATATAGGGCTCAGAGTCTTATTTTGAAATTTCTTTAAGCCGTTTCAAAACACGAGTATCTTTCTTAGGTTCGGCCTTCTCATCAAGTGCAAATACCACTCTACGCACACCTTCTCCCCAAGAATAATCACCCGGAATATTTTCAACTTTATCAATTTTAAAAATACCAAGTTCAACACCTTTATTCAAATGATAGTAAATTGAACGCATGGTTGTTTTATGAAAAACTTGAATATATTTTTTATACAATTCATAACCATATCCTTTTCCAACAAAGAATAAAAGTTCAACAAGATTGTCTCTGATCGGACTAAATGCTGGTCGACCACGAGATGCCTTTTCCATCATATACTTTTTCACACAATCATATTTAAACATCGTCATAATGAAATTAGCATGTCAAATATTGTCGCAGCCAAGCATATCAAAGAATACTTTTCAACATTAAGATCAAAAACATTAGAGATACATGCGATTGCAAACAAGGCACGAAAAGTAGGAATCGATCCACAGACTAAGTGCGATATCCCGATTGCTGCATCAGTGGCAGAACGAGTAGAAGCAATTATGGGTTCCATTTCCCCAAACCTAATAGGAAGCGGGATTGTTGAACGAATTGGTGAATTGGAAAAACAATATGGTTTTGGAGATTGGAGAGTGGCACTAATTTTGGCAGATGAACTAAGTTCAGAAAAAGTATGCAAATTTGAAGACAAAATCACTGCAATAAACATAGGGATTCGAACGGGCTTTGCATATATCACACAAGGCGTAGTCTCTGCACCTCTCGAAGGACTGATTAATGTAAAATTCAAAAAACGGAAAGACGGCAAAAACTATCTGGCACTTTATTATGCAGGACCAATTCGTGGAGGTGGAGCTACAGCCTCAGCAGTAACCACTGTAATTGCAGATTATGTACGAATTAAACAAGGTATTGAAAAATATGATCCAACTGAACAAGAAATCAAACGAATGTACACTGAAGTTACGGATTATTATGAACGCGTAGAACGAAAACAATACAAACCAACTGAACAAGAAATCAAACACATAATTTCAAATCTCTCAGTTGAATTGGATGGCGACCCAACGTCAGAATTAACTGTATCAAATTACAAAGGCCTACAAAGAATCGAAACAGACCGAATTCGTGGAGGCGTGGCACTAATGCTGACAGATGCACTCCCACTAAAAGGTGCAAAAGTAATGAAGAAATTAAATGAATGGGGCGAGGAATTCAAACTTGATTGGCAATGGTTGAATGACTATCAAGACTTGAAAAAGAAAATTCATGCAAAAACTTCAGAAACTGAAAGCAAATCTGACGACAACAAACTAAAACCAAATTACTCATACATTGCAGAAATTGTTGCAGGTAGACCTGTCTTCACACATCCATTAAGACATGGAGGTTTCAGACAAAGATATGGAAGATCAAGATTAACCGGTCACGGGTCTTGGGCAATCTCTCCAATAACTATGCAAGTATTAAATAACTATTTGGCAGTCGGAACGCAATTAAGAGTTGAAAGACCTGGAAAATCTACTTCACTCACCTCTTGCGATTCAATAGAAGGACCAATTGTAAAACTAAAAGACGGATCAGTACACAAACCTAAAACCGAAGAAGAGGCGAAAGAAATCACAAAAGACATAATTGAAATATTATATCTTGGAGATATACTAATTTCTCCGGGAGAATTCACAGAAAACGGACATTTTCTAGTACCTGCAGGGTATTGTCCGGAATGGTGGTTACTCGAATTAAAGAAAGCAATAGACAACAATCCAAAAATAACACATAACTTATCAGAGAATTTTTTTAACTCATTCATACCGCCCGAAATCAATTTAGAAACAGCGATAAAATTATCTAAAGACTTCAACATTCCGTTACATCCAGAATTCACATTTTATATGAATATTCTCAACGAAAAAGAAAAACTGCGACTTCAAAATTACCTAACATCAGAAATGCTTGCCGATTCAACCAACAAACGACTGCTCGAATTAATTGGATGCCCACACACAATCAAAGACAACAAAATTATCCTAACAAGATTAAATCAAAAGATTTTGGAGACACAGTTCAGAACAGACATAACTTTCAAGGATAAATTTGGAACGGGAATTGGCGCAAGAATGGGTAGACCTGAAAAAGCAAAAATGAGAGACATGAAAGGTTCACCAAACTTCTTATTTCCCGTAGGAAATGAGGGCGGACGTTTAAGATCTTTCAACGAAGCAATCAAAGTTGGACATGTTACTGCAGATTTCCCAATAATAAAATGTATGGATTGCAATAAATCAACAATCTTCCAAAAATGTGAACATTGTAATTCAGATAATACTGAACAAAAATATATCGATTACAAAACAAAGAAGAAGTACGATTCTCCAGAAACACCAAGCTGTGTTCCTTATGAACGGAAAAAATATGAGTTACCTGAACTATCAAAGAAAATCAAAAAAGAATGGGATGGACCTTTCCCAAAACTAATCAAAGGTGTGCGAGCAACAATGAACAAATTCCGTTACGTCGAACACCCAACAAAAGGATTGCTCCGAGCAAAACACTCACTGCGTGTAAACAAAGACGGAACAGTAAGGTATGATGCAACAGAATTAGGCACAACACATTTCACACCAAAAGAAATAGGACTCTCAATAAAGAAAGCACATAAATTGGGCTACAAAAAAGACATACACAATCAACCCTTACTTGAAACAACTCAACTCGTAGAAATATTTCCTCAAGACATAATCTTACCAAACGAAAAATTCCTTGGAATCGAATCCGCAAGTTCAGTATTCAAACGCGTCGCAGATTTCGTTGACGAATCTTTAGTAAATATCTACAAGATTCCAGCATTCTACAACATTGCAACAACTGAAGACCTAATCGGACAATTTGTAATTGGACTTGCACCACATACTTCTGCCGGAATAACTGGAAGGATAATTGGATTCTCAAACATTTCAGCAGTTCTTGCACATCCAATGTGGCATGCTGCCCAAAGAAGAGATTTGGACGGAGAGGAAACAGCAATCATGTTAATGATGGATGCATTCCTAAATTTCTCAAGAGACTTCTTACCTGATCGTAGAGGTGCAAGAAGCATGGATGCACCACTAGTAATCTCAACAATTCTCAACTCAAAAGAGGTTGACGACGAAGTATATGATTTAAACATTGCTTGGAAATATTCTTTAGAATTTTATGAAGCAACTTTAGAAATGAAATATCCTTGGGATGTAAAAGTCAAATCAATCGGAGATGTAATCGATAAAGAAGAACAATATCAAAACCACGGATTCACACACACAACAGCAGATATGAATGCAGGAGTTAATGTTTCGGCATATAAATATCTTCCAACAATGGTGGAAAAAATGGAAGGTCAATTGGATTTAGCAGACAAAATT
>CAZYQG010000007.1:0-6193 GCA_964649785.1 Candidatus Woesearchaeota archaeon
AGTTCAAGAAGCTGATAGATAACGTATGCGCAAGCTGGCCTTCTGATGTATATTTGCTGAAACATCCTACTGGAAAAGTTTTTGCAAGATTTAGAATTTCTGAAGGTAAAATGACTTTGTTATACAAAACATCTCCTGCAACAGGTAATTTATATCCTATTTGGGATTATTTTAGAGAGTAAGTGATTTAAATTCTCTTGGTGAATTGTTTTTATGGAGTTAATCAAGCTTACTGAAGGACAGACTAAATTATGGGTTCCTGATGCTGAGAAATACAAGTTAGACTCCAAAATGCCCGTTTTCTTTAATCCAGTTATGCACCTTAATCGAGATATTACTGTTGATATTGTTAATACGCTTGACAAACCGAAGTCTTTAGATCTTTTGGCGGGAACTGGTGCAAAGGGAATTCGTCTAGCGGTTGAAGCTGGAGCTAAAGTTGACTTGAATGATGCTAATCCTTCTGCTGTAAAGTTAATCAAAAGAAATGCTAAACTGAACAAAGTTAATATTGAAGTGTTTAATGAAAGCGCAAATAAGTTGTTGAGAAAATCTCGACGAACTTATGATTTTATTGATGTTGATCCATTTGGAACTCCAGTTCCTTTCTTACAGGAAAGTATATCTCATTTAAGAAAAGGCGGAATAATTGGTGTAACTGCAACAGATACTTCTGCTTTGTGTGGAACTTATCCAAAAGCTTGTATGAGAAAGTATGAATCTTTGAATAGAAAAACTCAAATGATGTTTGAAATTGGAACGCGTATTTTGATAAAGAAAGTTGTAGCCGAAGGTTTGAATATGGGTGTTGCTCTTGAGCCAGTTTTTGTTCATAGCTCAAATCATTACATGAGAGTTTATTTGAGACGTGTTGATAATCTGAAAAAGATTCGAAAGAATTTGAAATTCTTATTTCTTTGTCCTGATTGCTTTACTTGGAAATTTGAAAATAAATTACCTGAAACAAAGGTTAGATGCGGTTGTGGAACCTATAGTGAAGTTCTTGGTCCTCTTTGGACTGGAAGTTTGTATGACAAGAAACTATTGACACAAATGTCTGACTCAAACAAAACTGTTCAGAAAATCAAAGAAGAAGTTGATGTATTTGGATATTATGATTATCATATGATGTCAAAGAAACTTGAAGACGTTGGAGAACTACCTAAAATGGATGTTATTATTGAAAAAATTCGAAAGAAAGGTTTCAAAGCCAGTAGAACTCATTTCTCTCCAACTGGAATTAAAACTAATTTACCTGCCAAGAGTTTCTTAAGATTGCTTTATTCTTGAATTCTTAATTCTTCTTCAGGTTCTTCGACTTGACCCATAGCTAATCTTTCAGCTTCTCGCTTATTCTTTGCTTCTTCGATTAGCGGATCTAGATTTAGCTTTTCAATCATTTCCTTATACCTGTTTCGAATTGTAACTTCTGTTACTCCAACTACGTCTGCGATCTCTCTTTGAGTTCGCTTTTCTCCAGTAATTAGAGATGCTACGTAAAGAGCTGCTGCAGCAAGTCCTGTTGGACCTCTACCTGAAGTTAATTCAGAGCTTTGTGCAATTTCTAAAATCTTTTGAGCTTGTGTTTGTGTTTCTGCTGAGAATCCAAGCTTGTTTGCAAACTTTGGAATATATTCTCCAGCTCCGCTTGGAGCCATCTTAATATTTAATTCTCTTGCAATAAATCTGTAGGTTTTACCAACATCTCTCTTGTTGTTGTTTGTTAATTGGCAAACTTCGTTCAAAGATCTTGGAAGTTTGAATTGTCTTGAAGCGATGTAAATTGCTCCAACTACAACACATTCCATAGAACGTCCTCGAACTAATCCTTTTTCTACAGCCATTCTGTAAATTCTAGCTGCTTCTTCCTCAATAGTTGGAGGAATGTTTAGCAAGGATGAAATTCTCTTAAGATCTGCTAAAGCGTACTTTAGGTTTCTTTCAAGAGATGTTGAAGATCTGTTATGCCACTTTCTTAGTCGCAAATATTTTCTTCGATCTTTAACTGATAATTTATATACTTCAGAACTTGTACCTACTTCAGTACCTGTTCCCATGTCGTGCTTAGCATAACTTGATGGTGCTCCAGATCGTCTTTCATTTTGGCCTTCTCCAGAGAATTCTCTCCATTCTTGACCTTGATCGATCATGTTTTCGTCCATGACGAAACCACAGCTGTTACAGACTATTTCTCCTCGTTTTTTGTCTACAGAAAGTTTTGTGCCTTGGCACTCTGGGCATGATTTTTTAGTTACCATTTTAAGTGTATTAACTCATCGAGGGTACGACAAGCTTTATAAGTTTATACTCAGGCGCGTTTATAAATGTTGTGAAATGTGGCACTCTGAGCGCCCTACTTAGTTCCATTTCAAGCTCTCGTTTTGCCATTAGCAACTTTTATAAACCCATGAGAAAAAGGGATACGTACATGGGAAAGAAGTCGAGAGGACTAAATGCCGGTAAGAAATTATCCAAGCGTAGAAAGAAGTTCAGATGGGCAGATAAGTGGTATACACGAAGAGCTCTTGGACTAAAAGTTAAATCAGATCCTCTGAAAGGAAGCCCACAAGCACGAGCAATCGTTCTTGAAAAGAGACAAGTTGAAGCTAAGCAGCCTAACTCTGCTTTGCGAAAAGCTGCTCGAGTTCAATTAATTAAGAACGGAAGACAAGTTACAGTTTTCCTTCCAGGAAATCTTGCAAGTAAATTCATCGATGAACACGATGAAATTATGATTGAAGGAATGGGTGGTCACATGGGTAAATCCAAAGGTGACATTCCGAATATCCGATGGCAAGCATTCAAAGTTAATAGACAATCCCTACCTCAACTAGTAAAAGGTAAGGTAGAAAAGACAATTGGTAGAAAATAAAATGGCTGAAAAAACAACTAAGACAACAAAAGAAAAACCTGCAAAGGTTGAGAAACCAAAGGTTGAAACAAAACCTAAAGTTGAAAAGCCAAAGAAAGAATCCAAACCAAAGAAAATTATTGCTAAATTAAATCCTTTCCAACAAAATATTAAGAATATGAAAATGTTTGGAAGATGGACAACTCAAGATGTTATTGTTTCAGATCCAGGTCTGAAAGCTTATATGAATCTTGATCCAATCTTAGTTCCAACTTCGCTTGGAAGATTTACTGCAAAACAATTCTGGAAGTCTAAAAGACCAATTATTGAAAGACTTATGATCCGAATGTTTGTTGCAGGACACAGAGGTAAGAAACACGTTCGAACTTCTGGACACATGACTGGAAAGAAAATTAATGCTTACAATGTTATAATTAGAACTTTTGAAATCCTTGAAGAAAAAACAAAAGGAAATCCAGTTCAAGCAGTTGTTGATGCTATTGAAGCAGCATCACCTCGAGAAGGAATTACAACTATTGAATACGGCGGAGTGAGATATCCTCGTTCAGTAGATTTGAGTCCTCAAAAGAGAATTGACTTGGCTTTGAGATGGCTTACTCAAGGTGCTTACGATAAAATGGTTAAGTCAAAGGGTAAGAAAAAGATTGAACAAACTTTGGCAGAACAAATTCTGGCAACAATTAATTATGATCAGCAAGCTTCATTTGCATACTCTAAGAAGTATGATTTAGAAAGACAAGCTAAGGCAGCAAGATAATGGCAAAAGAATTTAAGATGACGGTAGCGGTTGGAAACCCTGGAACTAAAAAGACCTATAAGGTTGAATTAGATCAAGCAGGAGCACAACCATTGTTCGGTAAAAAGATTGGACAAGAATTCAACGGAGAAACTATCGGATTAGATGGTTATAAGTTGAAAGTTACTGGAGGATCAGATCTTTCAGGTTTCCCAATGCGAAGAGATATTGAAGGAACTGGGAAGAGACGTGTTCTTTTGAATGTTGGATCGCTTGGATTCCGAAGCCGAAGATATCACAGCATTCCTGAAGGAGAGGGTGCTAAGAAGAAGCTTAAAGAAACTCGAAAAGGTGAACGAAGACGAAAATCAATTCGAGGTAATACTATTTCTGACTCAATTAGACAAGTTAATTGTGTTGTTACTAAATCAGGTAAAGCAGCTCCTGAAAAATTACTTGGTTTGGAAGTTGAGGAAGCTAAACCTGAAGGTGAAGCAACTGAAGAAGCTCCGAAAGAAGAACTTAAGGTTGAAGAAAAGACCGAGTGAGCGCAAATACAATAAGGCGTTAATTGCTTATAATAATTTTCGGTGTTTGAGTTGATAATTAATTTAAATCCTCAATATACTTTTGTTTTATGAAGACTCGGAGAATTCGTATTAAAATTAGAGATTACTTGAAAGACAGACCTAGAAATACAGTAGAAATTCAGGAACATATTAATTCTACAATGAGACATGGAACTACTTCTCAACAATTGGGAAATGTTTTGTCAAAGGACAGATATACTTTCAAACTTGGTGAGATTCGACGTTCAGGACTCTTAAGCGGTGCATATGGAATTTGTGAATGGGGTACAAGTGATTGGGTAATTGAAAATCAGAATCCTGAAAATCCTTGTGAGGTTGTTTATAATCCACCGACTGGAGATCCAATAACTTACTTCTTAAACGATAGTGATGTTGAAAGAGTTAGAGTCTTGCAAGAAAGAGATTTGGAAGAGTTAGTTGCTTGAACCAATCTTTTTTATCTCTTGAGTTCTAAGTAATATTATGACTTCAGTTCCTCAAACTACGGATTTGGAAGGAACTCTTGCAGAGTTTCATGAATTTTTTGATAAGTGCATACTTTATATGGATCCGCAGGATGTTCGAGGAACTCCGCTGTCTTCTTGTGAACTTGTTCAAGATAAACCTATGTCTTTTATTCGTCTTACTCATTCTCAAACAAATGAAATCAGATATGTTGGTGCAGTCCTTCGAGATGGTCAACACGGTGGGCGTGTTGAAATATATCGAGTTAGAGGTGAGGAAAGTTATGAAATAGCATTGGTAAAACAAGGTCACGTTATTGATGAGACGGGAAAAGTTATGTCACTTATGGAGTTGGCACAACATCCAGGATATATAGTCAACAAAGGGGATTAGATTCCCCAGAGATCATTTTCTTTTCGTTTAATCTCAGCTAATTCTTTAAGAACTTGTACTTCACTGGCTGACAATAATGCTTTCTTATCTTTTAGTTTTCTGAAAGCTGATTCAGACATGTTTGTAATCAAGAAATCTCCGCCGTCTGCGCCTCTTCCTATTGTTAGTTTTGTTACGGCAACTGCAGCTTCTTTTCCTTTTGTTAGTTCTTCGAGTTTTGTACCTTTGTCTTCAATCGTTTTAACTCTTCCAACAACTTTTCCTTCTATGTTAATTAGTTCAACATTTGGAGTTAGTTTTCCGTCGATAACTTCTGCTCCGAAAATTGCTGGACCTGATTGTCTGAAAATATATTGCTTCATGATTTGAATCTTTGCTGGCCATTGTAAATCTGAAATCTCTTCAAGTTGAAGTCGTTGTTTTCTTTCAGTGTGTAGTTCTTCAAACTCTTCTACTATTTTGTAGATTACTTGATTGATTACTACAGGAATCTTTTTCTTTTTAGCCATTGCTTCCAATTCTTGTTCAATAGTTACATTGAACCCTAAAACAAATGGATACTCGCTTCCTTTGTCGAGAGTTCCTTCTGCTTCAACTATATCTCGTTTTGTAATGTTTCCAATATCGGCTCGCTTTATGGGAATTTCATGTTTCTGGAATAATTTTGATGCAGCTTCTAAACTTCCTAGAGTGTCTGCTTTCAATACAACTCCATCTTCACCTGTTTCAATAAGAACGTCTTCAATTTCTTCTTTTACTTTGTTTTGTACTTCTTCAAGTTTATCTTCATCTCGAACTGAAATTATTGGTGCTCCGGAAATTGCCTGACTTAAATCATTTGCCAGAATTTTTACTCCTGATGCCGCAACAACTTCTTTGACTTTTTCAAATGAAGATTTCTTATCTCGAATCTCGGAAAGAGGTTTTGTTTTCAAAAGTGCTTTTACTTTTGTAGTAATTTCAGAGTCCAGACCTCCAACAACAATTGTGTCATCCTTTCTTAGCGTTCCCTCATAAATAATTATGTCTGCAGTCGTTCCCATTCCTTTTTAATATTTAATTTCTAGAATTGTTAGATTTGCCGGAGCATCAGTTTGGAGTTGTAATTTTACAATTGCAACAATATGTGGAAACGTTTCATTATGGAAACCATCACCA
>CAZYQG010000007.1:6203-18766 GCA_964649785.1 Candidatus Woesearchaeota archaeon
CAGTCGTTCCCGTTTCTTTTTCTTCTTTTACTTCTAGAATTGTTCCTTTTGCCGGAGCATCAGTTTCGATTTCTAATTTTCCAGTTAGGAATTTCTGAGATAGACCTGTTAGTACTGCAAGTAATTCTGGAATTCCTTCTCCAGTCTTTGCTGAAACTGGAACAATTGAAACTGTCTTTTGGTGGTCTTCAACTTGAGGATACAAGTTTGATTCGAAACCCATCTCTGAAAGATCTCCAAGAATTTTGTAAAAATTATTATCAAAATATTTCTTAACATTTTCTGCTTGATTTTTTACATTCTTTATGAAAATTTTATCTTCAGATTTCCATCCAGTGATTAAGTCAACTTTATTTGCTGCAATTACAAAAGGTACTTTGAAAGATTTTAGAATTTCAATTGATTCGCGAGTTTGTGGTTGAATTCCTTGATTGATATCGATTACTAGAACTGCAAGATCTGCAATTGATCCACCTCGCTTTCTTAGATTGCTGAAAGCTTCGTGACCTGGAGTATCAACAAATAATAATCCCGGTATATTGAATTCAAGTTTGAATAAATCTAAAAGTTCACCGCAAGATTCCTTAATTTTGTCTAATGGAACTTCGGTTGCTCCGATGTGTTGAGTAATTTTTCCTGCTTCTCTGTCAGCAAGAGTCGTTCCTCTTAGGTAATCTAGTACTGAAGTCTTCCCGTGGTCGACATGACCAAGGACAGTTATTATCGGTTGTCGGATTGTCATTTTCCATCATTACCTCTATGAAAAAGCCTATTTTTTGGTTTAAAAGCCTTGTTATAACCTTGTTCGCTTGAATCCTTTTGAAAATTCTGGGAAAGAATCAATGATTTGGTCAATTGGCGTGTAGAGTCTTACTAAATGGTGTCTACGTAGGTGATTACCGTACTTCCAGCTGATTTTGCGGTGAAAGGCTACCAAAACAAGTCCAATTCCTATTGAAAAGCTGGATAAATAGGTCATAACGGTTCTTATTGAGAACAATTCTGCAAACTCTCCGGCATAAAACAAAGCTATTGCTGCTAGGCCCCAAGTTATGCTTTCAAAGATTGCTATTGCTTGTCCGTGCTTGTCGTCTGGAGTCATTTCTGCCAAACGGACAAAAATTGGTCTATCTATTGCCAAGAAACCTATTGCAACTCCTCCTGCCATTATAATGTAAGATAATATGTGATCAAACATGAAAAAGAGCTTCATGAAGATTCCAATAAATAAAAATCCTGGAATTATTAGCCACTTTGAATGGAAATTATCAGAAAATCTTCCAAGTGGTAATTGGAACGGTAATAGTATTACTGATGACCCCATTATTACTAATCCTGCTTGCCAAAAATCATAACCTACAACGCTCTTCAAGTAGATTAATATGAATGTTGCCCAGATTAATTGTGCTGAAGACCTGATTAAACGAATAAAGGATAGTAAAGTAAATCCTTTTGTGATTAGAATGCTCTTGTAATTATGAACTATCTTTGAAATCTTTGGCAGTTTATTTGTGTGCTTAATATCAGTTAGCATGAATAACAATCCCATTGTTAATATTCCAACAATGAATGAAGTGTAGAACAGAGTTATGAATCCAAATAAATAAATAATTAGACCTCCAATTAGTGGTGCAAGAATTAATCCTAGATGCCTATATGTTGATCGTATTGCACCAAAGGTTGATAAACGACGTTTCACTGAAATATCCCAAACATAACTTATATATGCAGGATAAAATATTGCTGCTCCAATTCCATACGCAATTCCTCGAAGTATGAAGAATATTTCGCTTACAAAGAATGCTAGGCTCAAATTTGTGAACGCTATTATTATCCCTCCAACTAACATTATGTTTCGCCGATCGTAATAATCTACAAATGAACCTGCGATTAGTTTTACGATATTTGTTGCAACTACAGATATTGCAACGATGACTCCAATGTTTACTAAATTTACTCCAACATGGTAGAAATAAAGTGGTAAAAATACAAAGACCAACGCACCTGAAAAACTCATTAAGAAAGATATTGCGTTAGTGGTTTTGTAATTTGATTTTGTTCTGAGATTCATAACTTACAAAGTCAAAGGAGCTATTAAAACTTAACCAAACAATTTTTGCTTTAATCGTTTCATATAAGTTGGACCATTCAGGATTGCACTTTCAAGAGAAATTGATGCATAAGATTTTTTATTTTTCATTGCTAATCCTAATCGAATAAGATTTGCTGCAACTATGACTCCTGTTAATCCGTATGCAACTTCTTCCACAGAATCTGGAAATTCTTCAGTAACAAAGCGTCCTGCCCATCCAGTTCCTTGGACTGCAAGATAATATTGGGGAGACATGGCAATATCAATTAATGCGTTTTGTTTTGTTAGAGTGTGTGCTTCTTTTTCTGCAATTAATGCGAAAGCTTCTTGGTCTCCTCGAGTCATGCATCCGCCAATGTATGCTTGTACAAATGAACCAATCGGTCCAAGTTTTGTTTTGCCTTTTACTCGTTTCTTGTAAATATTATTTATCCAACGATTTACAAATCCAGTGTCTTGAACATATTCAAAATAAGCATCTTCTGCTTCGGATCTATTTGAAATATATCTGATACCTTGTTCATCAAAACTGAATAAGTTTCGTTCCTCTAAGATTGATTCCAATGTTTCCATTTTCAATTAATTAAAAAACAATATGTTCGTCTGCTCGCTTGTAAGAATGCAATTCTTTCTTGTCAAACCAAAGTGCTACTTCTTTCTTTGCGTCTTTAGCATCTCCAGAAGCATGAATGATGTTTGCAATGGATTTTCCAAGTCGATCAGCATAAGCGTAAGTGTGATGTGCATAATCTCCTCGAATTGTTCCAGGAGTTGCATCACCTGGGGCTGTTGAACCAACAATTCTTCTAACGTTTTTTATTGCCTCTACTCCTTCGAGAACAATTGCTACAACTGGTCCGGAACGAATGAATTCATCAAGTCCTGCAAAAAATGGTTTTCCAATGTGCTCACAATAATGTTTTTTGGATAAAGCTTTGTTAACCCAAACCATTTTCATTCCAACAATCTTCATTCCAGAATTTTCGAATTTCTTAATAACTGTTCCAGTTAGAGATCTTTGGACACCGTCTGGTTTGACTAATACTAATGTGCGCTCTATCATGCTTTTTTGTGCTGAGTAAATTTAAAACCTTAACGCTTTTTCCTTATCTTTATTTGCCGAGACAATCTCTGAGTTAATTCTTTCATGGCTAGTCCAAATTTCCAATCCACTCCTTCGGCTCTGATAATTTTTCCCTCTGGAGTTTCTGCCTCTCCAGTTATTGCGTATTTTGTCCGTTTGCCTTCTTTTTCATAACGCTTCATCCTTAATCTTAGGCGTTTGAACTTTCTAGAAAATAATTTTTTACCTAGAATTTCTCTTAATCTTCGTCTCTCTTTTAGATCCAATTTCTTTTCTGAAAATTCTACTTTCATATTAATTATTATATTTCAATTTATTTAACGGTTACGCTCTTTGCAAGATTTCTTGGCTTGTCTGGGTCTAATCCTTTCATAACTGCTAGATAATAGGATAATGCTTGAATTGGAATTATTCTTAATATTGGTGAGAATTTATCTGGACCTAAAACTTTAATCCAGTAATCGAAAACTTTGTGCTTCTTTTCTGATATTCCAATTATGAATGCTCCTCGACTTTTGAGCTCTTGTGCATTTGATAGAATATCTTGATTTTCTTTATTTGGAACAAATACAATACATGGCGTTCCGTGTTCAATCATTGCAATTGGTCCGTGTTTAATTTCTCCTCCAGCAAAACCTTCAGCATGAATATATGATACTTCTTTTATTTTTAGTGCCGCCTCCATTGCTGTTGCATAATCTCTTCCGCGACCAATGGTGAACAAATGGTTTGAATATCTTAAAATCTGAGATAATTCTTTAGTGTATTTTCTGGCTGATTCGCTTGTTAAATAGTAAATATTTCTAACGATTTCTTCTATTTCTTGTTTTGCTTGGTTTGGTTTTATTATTAGGGCTGCTGCAATTAACATTAGAATTGCAACTTGAGCCGTGTAAGATTTTGTTGAAAGTACACAAATCTCCGGACCAACATTCATGAAAATATTTTGATCGGCAAGCCGGGCTAGCGATGAACCTTGTACATTTACAATTGCAATTATTTGCGATCCGCGATTCTTTGCAGTCTTTACTGCTTTGATTAAATCTAAAGTTTCTCCCGATTGTGATATTGCTAGAATTGTTGAGTCTTCGCTCAGGAATTTTTCATACTGTTCAAATTCATGTGCATGGACTATTCTTGGCATTAATCCGTTTTTTAGAAATTCTGTTTCGGCTGCTTTTGCTGCATTGTAAGATGAACCACATGCAACAATGTAAACCTTTGAAGATTTCATTCGATTTGCTACAGTTGTTATTAGCTTCGAATCTTGTATCAAGGACTGTTTTACTGTGTCTACTTGTTCAGATATCTCCTTTAGCATGAAATGTTTGAAATCTCCTTTTTTTGCTTTGTTTATGTCCCACTCAATTTTTGAGATTTCCCTATGGACTTCTTTTTTGCCATTCAAAATTTTTATTTCTGAATTTATATATCCGTAATCTCCATCTTCTAAGTAAATTACTTTTTTTGTTCGATCAATGAACGAAGTTACATCTGATGAAACAATTAATGCATCTTTGTCCACACCAACAACTAATGGGGAATCTCTCCTTGCAAAAAATATCTTATTGCTTGAACTATGTAGGAAAGTTATTGCAAAAGTTCCTTTGAGTTCATCAAGAGTTTTTTTGAATGCTTCTAAAATATCTTTGGATTTTCTTAAGTGAAGTTCAATTAAATTTGGAATGACTTCAGTATCTGTTTCTCCGTAGAAAGTGAATCCTTCTTCTTTGAGTTTGTTTTTTAGTTCTTCATAGTTTTCTATAATTCCGTTATGGACTAGTGAAATATTTTTTGAGTTTGAGATATGAGGATGAGTGTTGTCTTCAGTAACTTTACCGTGAGTTGCCCAACGAGTATGACCAATTACAAATGTTGCATTCCCTTTTTGATTTGGAGTTGGAATTTTTCCTACTTGCTTTTCAGTTGTTAGTTGGTCTTTATCTTTGAAAGTAAATCCCCAAGAATCATATCCTCTATAATCTAGGCTTTTAATCATTGATACAAATTTTGATAACTCTATGGCATTTGAATTACTTGAATATCCAACTATGCCGCACATATAGCGAAAAGTGAAAATTCGTATTAAAAGTTTGTGAAACTTAGAGTTGATTATTCTGAAGTTTCTGGAGCTAAATTTGTTTGTTCAGTATCTGTTGGAGTTTCTTCAACTTTTGGTTCTTCTTTGACTTCTGATTCAGCAACTTCCGCCGGAGTTTCTTCAACAACCGGTTCTTCATTTACAGCTTCAACTTCTTCTTTAGTTTCAGTTGGAGTTTCTTCCTTAGAATTCTCTTCAACTTTTGGTTCTTCTACTTTTTCTTCAACTTTCGTTTCTTTCTTAGGTCGTATTTCAAAATTTGTTGGAGTTGGTTTTACGCCATTTAATTTATCTAAATGAATATCAATTGTTGAGACTCGAATTGGTCTTCCTTCTTTGTTCTTGAAATCTTCTGCTGCGATTACAACTTCACCAATTTTAATGCTATCTGTTAAAAATTTACTTCGAACCATTTCTGCTACGTCAACAGCTCGACTAATGAATTTTCCTCGAGATCTAACAATAACGCTTTCTGCACCATTAGTTGTAAATTGCATTACAACTGCAGTAACATAATTCATAAATGGCTTTCCGCCTACAAATACTATTCTTTCCTCTTGGATCATTGTGATTTTTAGTCTGTCGATAGCTTGACTTTCTTTGTTGCGTATCCTGCAAGCTGATTTCTAATTTTCTTTGTCTTAACGTCGGACAATTCCTGAACTACTAGTTTATTTTTGTTAAAATCGTCAGTAAACTTTGCTCCATGCTTAGCTAGAAGTTCGTCCACTAATCTCTTTGTAAATTTGGTTCGGATTCGTCCCATACTCTTTGCGTCAGATGCGACTTTAAAAAGCTTGTTGTTGGCCAGCGTTGATAGTTACTTTCCTGCTATGATTTCAATTATATCTAGGTGTTTCAGCTTGTGCTCCTTTCCTACGGTTTGTTTTGTTCTTACATCAACTGCTCTGATAAATTTGTCTCCAAAATCGGTATGAAGTCTGTATGCGAAGTCCAAAGCTGTGCTATCTTTTGGCATTAAGAAGCAATCCGGTAAAACATTTCCTTTTGAATCTTCTAATTTGCTTACTCCTCCGGGATGGATTGCAATATATTCAAGAATCTCGAATACAATCGTGTTTAGAATATCTTGAACTCCTGTTGATTTATTTGTTTCCAAGAATTTCTTAACTTGTGCTAGAGCTTCTTTTTGTTTGTCGGTTAAGTTTCCTTTGATTTCGAAATGATTTTCTCCAGGAATATAATTAATAAGTTTTGCTTTGTTTGCTTCTCTTAGTGCAAGCTCGAATTCTGCTGAACTTGGAATAATTCTGCTATCTGTTTGAGATTTTATTCTTTCGAGATTTGCTTTTGAAGTTGATACATCCATTTTATTTGCTGCAATGATTATTGGTTTTGCCTGCTTTCTTAATTCTGATGCAAATCTTTTCATATCTTCTTCAGACCATTCTGTTAATTTGTTTGAAAGTTCTGATTTATTGAATGCTTTTTTTACCATTCCGAGATTTATTTTTATTCCTGAAAAATGTTCTGCAATTGCGCGATCTGACGGTGTTCCAGAAAGTTGTGCTTGTCTTGCAAACTTTGCCCAACCTCTTTCCATTATTTGGTAGATCCAGGTGTCAAGTTCTTCTTCAAGAAATTTTATATCGTTGATTGGATCGTATGAACCTTTTTCTACAGACTCTCCTTTTTCATTTGTTGAACCTGAGATGTCAATAACGTGAATTAATGCATCAGCTGAACTTAAGTCATCTAGAAATTTATTTCCCATTCCTTTTCCTTCTGAAGCTCCAGGAACAAGACCTGCAACATCAATTAATTCCATTGGCACAAATCTGAATTTTCCATGAACATATCCTTCTCGCGGATTTGATTCTTTTTCAAAATCTCTTGCTGCGTCTTTTATTTTTACAAATGCAGTTCCGTGATTTGGTTCAATCGTAGCAAAAGGATAATTTCCAATAAGTGCTTCTGCTAAAGTTGCAGCTCTAAAGAATGTTGACTTTCCAACGTTTGGTTTTCCTACAACTCCAATTAACATAGTTTGATTTCGAGTTTGAGTTTTTAAGAGTTCTTATTCAATCAAAAGAAGTGCGTACATTATTCCAATTCCTAGAATAAACCAAAGAATCTGTAGGGTTGATTTTTCTAGATTGTCTTCTTTGTGTAGTTCTGGAATCAAATCTGCCGTTGCGATATAAATAAAGTGTCCTGCTGCGAATGGAATTAGAAAGTGAGTTAGTCCAGTAATTTGACCTGAAAGATATATTGCAAGAACTGCTCCAATTATTGCAGTTAAGGCAGTAAGGAAATTTAATCCCAAAGCTTTATGTCTTGAGAATCCGCCGTGAGTTAATACTGCAAAATCTCCAATTTCTTGAGGAATTTCGTGGAGAGCTACTGCTATTGTTGTTGCGATTCCTGCCGGAATGCTTAGAAGATAAGTTGCTCCGATTAATAACCCATCAATAAAATTATGAACTCCGTCTCCAATTAAACTAGTCACTGCAAAAGGTTGTATTTTTGCATGATTATGTCTATGAGGACTATGATGGCAGTGACGCCATCTAATTAATTTCTCAATGATAAACATTGAAAGCAATCCAAGAATTACATATAGTGCAGTAATTGTTTCAAATCCAATTTCTTGAATTATTTCTGGAAGAAGATGTAGAAATGCAGTTCCAACTAATGTTCCTGCTGAAAGTGCTACTAAATACAGAAGCATTTTGTCAAGCTTTGATTTGCTAATTGATAGAGTGAATACTCCTATAAATGATATTAAGCTGATTCCAACTACGCTCAATAGAATGTATTCTTCAGGAGTCATCATGAGAATATTTGTAGTAATAACTATATAATTGTTTCTTATAGAATAAATAGATTTAAAATCAAGTGGTAAATAAAGACATTATGAAATCTGGAATTAGAGCAATCGATTTTATGAATCACAAAGTGATTACAGTTACACCGGACATGACGGTTAAAGAAGCTGCTAAACTTATGAACGTTCATAGAGTTGGTGGAGTTCCAGTTTGTGAAGGTAAGGAATTAGTTGGATTGTTAACTGAACGAGATATTATGATGAGAGTTACTGTTCTTGACAAACTTCCTAGTTCTTTGAAAGTTGGACAAGTGATGCAAAGTCCTTTGAGAGCAATTGGTGAAAAGTTTGAGGATTTATCAAGTCTTGCTCGGAAAATGAGTGAACATAAAATTTCTAAAATCCCTATTGTTGATAATGGAAAATTGATTGGAATTGTTACAAACAAAGATGTTGTAGCTCATGCACCAGATTTATTAGACACATTTATTGAGCGATTGGCTGCAAGCGATAAAGGTACGGCCGGTCATCCTGCGGCATTTGGACAATGTGAAACTTGTGGTTCTCACGGACATCTTCATTTCAAGATGGATCAATTCATTTGTGATGATTGTGTTAATTAAATTATAACTCCAATAAGATTTCTTAGACCTTGTGCAAATCCTAAAACAAATATTGCTAGAAGTATTAATCTTGAGAATTCTTTATCCTCGCTTTTGTTTAAAAAGTAAAGAATTGGAACAACGATTGCCAACTTTAGTGGAATAAATGAAAATGACGAACTTGTTTTCTCAATTACGAAACGAGGCAGTACATGTTTTTCAAATCCTCCAAACAGAGATAAAATTAATGCTGTGTTTACTGCGTCAAAAAGTTGTCCAGTATATGCAAAGATTGTTAATTTATTTTTGAACCAATCTTGTTTAAATTTATTTGCAAGAAGTATACTGATCCAAACGCTTGCGGCCATAATGAAAATTATACTTGTAAGATAGTTTAAGTTTTGAAAGGTTGGAATTCCGTATCTTATTGGGATAAATAATATTGCTAAGACTCCAATTAATCTGGGTCTTCTTAGAAATAACCCTGCTAGAAAGATTGCAGTCATTGTTAGATATATTCCTGGACTTACGCTCAGGAAAGTTTTTGGAATCAAATTTATATCAACATATGCTCTAGTCAGCGCTCCCAGAAAAATGTAAGGAATTAAATCAATGGCTAAAGCGGAATTAATTTTTATGTTTCTCTTCTGAAATAGTTTGTGTATTAAGAATAAACCTCCGAATGCCAAGAGTGCATAAGTTAATGTGTTTACAACATTGTATTCATAAGTTGCATTAAATGGTTCAATGAAATATTTTTCTAAAAGTGCCATCCGCTATCTTCTTCCTCTTCTTTAGGTATTGGTTTCTTTTGTTGCTCTTCTTGTTGTGGTGGTTGTCCAAAACTAGGTTGAGGTGCTGGTTGAGTTGGTTGTGGCTGAGCAGGTTGTGGCTGAGGATTGAATGCATTCACTGGTGGAATTTGTTGAGTTGGTTGTGGTGGTGCTGGGTTTGATTTGTTTTCTATTGCCGACATTCTTTGAGACATTGAGTCCATATTTCTTTTTAGTTGTTCAAGTGTTGAACTCATCATCTGTACGCTTCGTTGTATTGAATCAAGCTTTTCATTACTTGGTGCTGGTGCAGTAGAAGGTAATTGTGTGAATCCTGAAGAAGCTCCTCCTGGCGAGGCTGGATGATCTACGTCTGCTGAAGGTCCGGGAACTGCAGTTCCGCTTGGTTTTCCGAATTTTTCATCGAAATGTGGAAAATCCTCTTTCTTTTTCTTCAACGGATTAATTTTGTCAAGAATCTTCATGGTTCTTTTGGGCTCTAGAAGCTTAAATAATTTGCGTAGCTGAATCATTGGTAAAGTATTAATATAATCAGAGCAATTTCATTTTATGTCTAGTAAAAGGTCTAAAGGTTCTTCGAAGGGTGAAAAGGTAATCTGGGATAAGCAAACTAAACTTAAAAAGGAAATTCATTATGAGAATTTTTCTGAAGGTATTGAAAAGTTTTATTTTTGGGTAACTGAATTTATGGAAAATACTCTACATTATGAATTGGAAAAAATTCAAGACACTTCTTTTGCAAGTGTTGGTTCCGCGCAATGGGGATTGATTGAGCAAAGAAAATCAATTCAGCAAGAAAAAGCTGCGCAATATATGGGTACTATTGGAAACATGACTAAAAGTATGCTGAGCATTTACAAGGAATTAAAGATTCTTGATGAACGTATTGATTATTATACGGAGGCAGATAAAGGAAGTGTTGCGGCAGAGATTGCACTAAAATCTCTTTGGATTGATTTGGTTGAAGGCGGAGCAAAACAACCAACCTCAGTTTTAGGGTTGGCATCTCAAGTTGGTTTTGTAACTCTTCCGGACTTATTCTTTAATATAACTCCTAAAGATGAAAAATCTGTTGACAAAGCAGTTGATAATGCTAAAATTCAAACAAATACTCAAGTTAAGAATATCTTGAAGCGTAAGTTAAAACAATATATGACTTGGCGAACTCGAACTAAAGAAGAGCTTGCAACTCGTCGTTATTTTAATATTAAATATTTGGCTCAACACTTTAACGTGATTAAGATGTATGCTGACTGGGCAAAGCCGTATTTACAAAATATTGGTAAATTGAATCAAAATGTTCAGGAAAAATATTCTCATCAACTTCTAGAAGGGAGTGAGAGTGCTGTTGCAGATATAGAGATAATGGGTGTTCGAAAAATCAAGGAGAGGGATTCAGATTTTGAACATGTTTTTCCAGTTATGCTTGTAAAATTCCATCACAGAACTCGACCAGTTAGCGCTTATCAATCTGAGCAACATCGCGGAAGTTTACATATTGGAAGAGTTGATATAACCTTTACACCCTATCTTGCAAATCAGGCAGGTATTGATAAATATAATGAGGGAAAGAAGACTGAAACTTTGAAACTCCTCAAGACAGTTGATGCATCTCTTAGTGCTTTGCTTGATAGTCCAGATTCTAAGGTTGAATTTGAAGGTTATTTGAAAGAGGCAGAAGGAATTGAAGATAAGCAAAAGGAAGACGAGAAAAAAGTTAAAGGTCCTTCAAGTTTTGGTGGGTTTGAAATTTTTATTCCTGAGTATTTCAAGAAAGATGCTAAAGAGCGACGGGCAAAAGTGAAAAGCGGAAAATCGAATACCGTTGTGTCTAAGAAGAAGAAAGAAGAGGCTAGTAATGAGGAAGCGCTTGTAAAACTTATTGCTGAAGAAGATGTTGAAACTATTTTCAAAACATTCAAAGTTGTTCATGGAATGTTGGTAAGAAATTAAAATGATTGGTCCAAAAGAATGGGAAGAATTGAAAGCGGAGATTTCTAAGCTTGCTCCGATTTTGAGAGTTAAGCGCTTGAAATCTGCACTTGTTCGTGTATCAGATAAAGAGATTAAGAAAGAGATTGGTGACTTAGTTTTGAAGGCGGAGTCGGAGTCAATTGACTTTGGTTTTCGGGAAGTTAAATCTGTTCCAGGTTCATTAGAGAATCTGGTTAGTGGGCGCAAAGTTAATGAAAATATGGGAAATAGAAATATTGAGGAAATTGCTTTGGAAGATAGTAGTTTGACTTCTGAAGAGATTAAGAAAGATATGGTAAATTATGATCCTACTAAGAAAACTGAATTTTATGATTCTTCGGATGATTCATTGAGTGGTGCCTATAAACCTGTAGACCACAGTCATAATGAACGAGAATTTGAATCTAACAACTTAAATAAAAGAAAGGATTATGTAACTAGGGAGGAATCTGATTTTAGTGGCAGACAATCATAATCACAGGCATAAACATAATCACCACAGTCCTGACTCTCCTGAAGTTCCAAAGTATTGGCATTCTATGGATGCAAATCAATGGAGTTCTGAAGCAGATAGAATCAAACTTGGAGTAAGTACGCCCCCGATGCAAGATCAACTTCAAAGTATTCAAGCAAGAATTCGTCAAGGTGCTCAGGCTGTGGAATTGGGTTTTTTGGGTACTGGAAAAGGTTCAGCTGGACAGAGTTCATTTACTCCGGGAACTGTGGGGATACCTGAGCGACAAGCAATTAGGGATGTTGCAAAGGTTAATGATGTTAAGATTTCTTCAGTTCATGCTTCAATGAAAATTCAAGGTTTGGCTGGTTTCGATGGTAGAGGAGAATTTAGTGAGGCTAAAAGATCACAAGACATGGAAGAAGTTAAGCGAACGATTGATTTTGCTGGAGATGTTACGGATGGTGGGGCAATTGTCGTTCATACTGGGGAGTTTCCGTACAGCGTTCAGGATCAACACGGTAAAACGCCATTTAAGACTAAAAGCGGAAAGGAGATTAAATTTAGTGAAGGTTATGCAACCGCTCAGCGTGCTCCGAAATACTTAGTTAATACTAAGAGTGGTAAAATTGTAGATAGTATCAATCATGATTTTGAAGTTCAATATTTGGCTG